>NZ_DAIUJO010000079.1:0-17027 GCF_036848755.1 Sinomonas sp.
ACGAGTGATACGGGGGTCCTGCTTCATCTTGAAGAGGAGGCCGGCACCATCGTTGTGCTGCCGGAGCGATTCAATCAGAGACTCTGCGTCCACAACCATCGAACGGAACTTGAACATCTCAAATGGCACACCCGCCCGTCCTACGCGTTGTTGACGGAAGATGGCGGGTCCTTTGCTGTCGACACGGACGAGGAGTGCGACCATTCCCATCGGCAGCGCCAGAAGGACCAAGAGCGTCGCTGACGCGAGGATGTCGAAGCTCCTTTTGATGAGACGCTTTGAGCCTTCGAGCTTCGGTGTCGTCACGTGAATAAGGGGCAACCCGGCGACCGGCTGGGTTTGAATGCGCGGGCCCGCCACATCCGTGAGTGCAGGGGCCATGATCATGCCGATGTTCCTGGCCGCCAACTGCCAGCCCAACTGACGAAGGACCATCGGATCGAAGGCAGCACCGGCTGTGATGGCGACCGCGGTAGCGCCTGAGTCGCGGATCGCCTCGAGCACATCATCGATCCCTTTTCCCTGACCCACAATCGGGAGGCTTCCGGACTCCGTCTGAAGTGATTCCAGAGATGACGGCTCGGGCATGTGGGCTGCCACGGGGAGGTAGCCGGCCTCGGGATGCAGACTCAGCTGCCGGTGGAGATGGCGCGTGGTGTGGGGTCCGCCAATGAGCAGCACGCGCTGGAGGCCCCGCCCTTGTTGACGGCTGGCAACGAGAGTGGCGCGAACGATCCACCGACCCGCGAGGAGACTGACGACACCGAGCGGAAGGGCGATAGCCACATAACCGCGCGCGGTGTCGAGTTGGAACACATACGAGATGATGGCGACGGCCCCGAAAAGCCAGAGCGTGGACGTGATGACACGGCGGTATTCCTCGGGGCCGTATCCCAAGACGCGCTCCTCTCGGCTTCCCCAAGCGCCTAGGACCACCCACCAAATGACGATCAGCAGGACTGAAATGAGGGTGTACGAGGCTTTGTGATTCGCGATGTCGAGCGACTGCTCGTTAGCGCCGAATCGGGCGATCTGAGCTCCAACAGTCGCCCAGATAATGCACAACAAGTCCACGACCAGCATGCGGCGTTGCGCCGCTCCCAAAACTCGGCTTGCTTCTTTCAACCGAGGCTTCGCCTCGCCGCGGATCGTGCTCATACTTCCCCCAAAGCAGATCTAGTTCAGTCGCCGTCGGGCGCCGGTCAAGTCGGCAAGCCAGCGTGAATAGGCTCCTATAGCAGTGGTCTCAGAGAGAACCTTAGAGGCGTAGACGGGTCCCCTGGCACCGAGATCTTGGGCCTCCACCGGGTTGTCACGGAGACGCTCTACGCCCCGCAAAAGGGCCGACGGGCGCTGCGGATCCACCAGAATCCCTGCGCCAGAGGCTCGGATCTCATCTGCGGTCGCACTCTCCGAGTGAGTTGCTGCGACGACGGGGAGGCCAGTTGCGAAATATGAGGTGAGCTTGCTTGGAACACTCATCTCACGGAGTTCCGGACGTTCATTGACGATGAGCACGTCAGCGGCACGTAAGGCCTCCGAGTATTCCCGGTCGCCCAGAGGCTTCAAGAACGACAAGGAACGGATGCCTTCACCAGCAACGTGGAGGGCCTCGCGGCGATTGCCGTCGCCCAAGAGGACGAACTTGACTCTGCTGCCGAAAGCATCGGCAAGGCGTGCCGCTTCCACCACATTCTCAAGCCCCTGCTTCACTCCCATGTTCCCGGCATGGAGCGCGATAGTCTCCTCCGAGGACCATCCGAGGCGAGCACGAACGGCCTCCCGATCGAAGATGGGGTCGTGCTGGATATGTGTCCAGTTGCGTATGACATCCACGTTGTCGCGCGAAACATCAAGTTCGTCGACGACGTAATCACGGAATCGCCCGTGGATCACCGTGACCCCGGTACAGGCCCTCAAGATCCTCGACTCGACCCACTTCATTGCCTTGGTCAGAGAACGGCTGCCGCCGGTCTCCTCCAGCCCACGGCTGTACAGATCCTGAATCCAGATTGCCACCGGAACACCCTTCAGTCGGGCCTTCGCGACTGCGAAAGCCGACGAAAAGAGGCCGGGGCTGACAACGAGGACAACGTCATGCTCACTCCAACGGCGCAGCGCCGTGTGCAGCCCAAAGGTTACCTCCATGAGCAGCCGGTTCACTGTCCGCGGAACGTGGGGCACGGTGTGGCGAAGGCGATTAACCGATACGCCGTTGATTAGCTGTTTCGTCGAGAGGCCGGTGTAGCCGTCAGCGATCCGCCAATTTGGGTAGTGCGGGTACCCCGTCAAGACTTCGACCGTATGGCCGGTCCGCGCAAGACCTTCAGCGAGCTTGGTGGTGTATGGAGCGTTTCCAGTGGGCTCAGGCGCATAGTTGAGGCCGACGACGAGAACAGAGGCCCGTGAGGTGCGGACTGGCTCGGCCCGGCCGGCTACACGGTCCACGGCGTTCGCACGCTGGAATTCCTGGGTTGTCATGCGGAGCTCCCCACTTTGTCCTCGGCGATGGCTGCGGCCAGGTAGATCTCCTCGAGGCGTTCCGCGATGGCCTCCATGGAGAAGGACTCCCTGACGAGTTCGCTGGCATTGCGGCCGCGCGTTCTGCGTTCGGACCCATCCTGAAGCAGGGTGGAGATCGCCCTCGCGACGGAGGCGACTGAGCCGTCGACGATGACGCCTGCCTTCGCTTCCCCCACGGCAGAGGCCAGCCCGCAGTCGTCATTGATGACCACAGGGACCCCCAAGGCCATGGCCTCCAAGACACTCATCGGAAAAGGCTCGTCCTCCGAGGGCAGCACATAAACCGCCGACTGGCGCATCCGCTCCGCAGTCTCGTGCGGTTGGAGCGGCCCCTCGATGCGAATGTGCGTTCCGTCAGGATCGAACCGCCGGGCGAGTTCTCGCACCGACTCCTCTTCGCCCTCGTCGGGGCCGACAACCGAGAATGTGACCCCCGGGAATTGGTCAGCCAACAGATGAGCTGCCTCCACAAAGACCTGGGGTCTCTTTCGCTTGTGGAGCCTCGCCAGGAAGAGAACATCGATCGGCCGGTCGGGGCGCGGTGCGGTCTCCTTGGCAAGCGGAACACCGTTCGGAAGCGCCTGCAGGCGGATACTCCGCCCACCCACCACCTCACGGAGATCCGATGCTTCACGCGGAGTGAGGTGAAGAACTCTCGAAGCAGAGCTCAAAAGGGGCCGCGTCAGAAACCGGTCGAGCGGCCGGGCCAATGGCTTCGACGAGGCGTCGATCATCCCGTGGGTCTGCGCCACGAAGGGCACCCCCATGGCCCGGGCGATCTGCGCCGCGGGCAGAGTCACGAGATCGCGGGCGAGGTGGATGTGGACGACGTCGAAGTCGCGGGCATGCCGGAGGAGATGAGCTGCGAGGCCCCGGGAAGTCAGACCGGCGAAACCAGCACCGGGAACGAGCCGCGTGACGGGGAAAAGGCGAGCCGGGACGCCGTCGTACGTCTCGGGAAGCTGCTCGAAGCCCCGAGCCCCGCCGAGAAGAGTCACCTCGTGCCCGCGCTCCCTCAGCGCCTTGGCCTGATTGGCAGCTACCCTCGCGGGACCGCCGTACGCCCCGTCCGGGCTGAAAAGGGTGACTACGTGCGCGATGCGCAGCGGATTGCTCGACGGCGTCACGGCTGGGATGCCGATTCGAATCGGTAACCGAGAGCCGCGGGGGCGTTGTGGCTTCCCCAGATGGTATTTGCCGGGACCTCGCCGCTGACCACGGTCCCCGGAGTGATCAAAGCTGACCGGCCGATCCGGCTTCCGCCGAGAACGATGCACCTCGTGGTGACCCAGGCGCCTGCCTCGATGTGCACGGGCCGGGTCAGGAGGGCCATGTCCTGACGGTGAGCATGGCTCCCGGTCGTCACGAAGGTCTCCTGGGAGAGGGTGACGTCATGGCCGATGTAGATGTGGTCCTGGTTGTGCAGCCACACTCCTTCGCCGATCCAGCAATCCCGCCCCACATGGAGCTTCCAGGGAAAGCGAACACGGGTTCGGGGGCGAAAGATCACGTCTTCGTCGATCTCCGCTCCAAAGGCCCTCAAGACGGCGGTGCGGAGCCGGGAGCTCAGCTGCCAGGGGTTCGTGACGAAGAGCAGCTCTGCCGCAGCCCACAGGTAGACGACGGCTTTGGGCCGGTCCCAGCTCTCGCCCGCCCCCGGTGCGCGGCGAAGGCTTATGACGGGGACCGAGTCCTCTTTTGACGGGTGACCCTGCACCAATGTCCCCCCTAGGACTGAACTGATCCATCCAAGGTCGCACGTTATCACCGGTGAGGCGGATCGCGTATCTTAGCTTGTCACGAAAGGGTCAGTGGCTCGTGAAGTATGTCTCAGTGCCGTAGCGTTTGATTTTCAGGACAAGTCACGCACTACGTAGGTCTCGTATGATGGCTCTGCCTCAGTGGTTCAGTGACTGGGCGGGCACGGACACGTGTCCCCGAGGGGGAAGGGACATCTGTCATGACAAAGAAGGCTTTCATCACCGGGATCACCGGTCAGGACGGCTCGTATCTCGCCGAGCTGCTGCTCGCGAAGGGCTACGAGGTCCACGGGCTCATCCGCCGCAGCTCGACCTTCAACACGTCGCGCATCGACCATCTCTACGTCGATCCGCACGAAAGCGGCGCGCGCCTCTTCCTCCATTACGGGGACCTGAGCGACGGCGGCCGACTGGTGAGCCTCCTCGCGAACCTGCGTCCCGATGAGGTCTACAACTTGGCCGCCCAGTCGCACGTCAGGGTCTCCTTTGACGAGCCGGAGCACACGGGGGACACCACCGGCATCGGCTCGGTTCGCATGCTGGAGGCCGTTCGTCTCTCTGGAATTCACACCCGCTTCTACCAGGCGTCGTCGTCGGAAATGTTCGGTGCGGCGCCGCCGCCCCAGGACGAAGCGACGCCCTTCCACCCGCGCTCCCCCTACGGGGCAGCCAAGGTCTACAGCTACTGGATCACTCGGAATTACCGCGAGGCCTACGGGATGTTCGCGGTCAACGGCATTCTCTTCAACCACGAGTCGCCCCGCCGCGGTGAGACCTTCGTGACCCGGAAGATCACCCGTGCCGCCGCCGCGATCAAGGCAGGCGCCCAAGACCACCTCTACCTCGGCAATCTCGACGCCGTGCGCGACTGGGGCTACGCCGCCGAATACGTGGAGGGCATGTGGCGGATGCTTCAGGCCGACGAACCCGAGGACTTCGTTCTAGCCACCGGGCAGAGCCGAACCGTGCGCGACTTCCTGGACGTTGCCTTCGGGCACGTCGACCTCGATTGGCAGGACTACGTCCGCTTCGACGAGCGATACCTGCGCCCCTCTGAAGTTGATGCCCTCATCGGGGACGCGAGCAAGGCGCGCGAGAAGCTGGGCTGGGAGCCTTCGGTCGGGCCGGACGAGTTGGCGCGACTCATGGTCGATGCCGACCTCGAAGCGCTCAAATTTCCTCACGGATCGTGGATCGACACCGTCGAGCTCGAGAGCTGGGGAGCAGCAGCCGGTGTCCGCTGAGCTCGAGTTCACGCCTGGTCCACTCGATCGCGACGCGCGCGTCTACGTCGCAGGACACCGCGGCCTCGCCGGCTCCGCCATGTGGCGAAAGCTTGAGGCGGAGGGTTTCTCGAGGCTCATTGGCAGGACGTCGGCCGAGCTTGACCTCAAAGACCGGGCCGCTGTCTTCGAATTCTTCGAGCGGGAGAAGCCTGAGTACGTCTTCCTCGCGGCCGCGAAAGTCGGCGGAATCCTGGCGAACAACACTTATCCCGCTGACTTTCTGAGCGAGAACCTGCAGATTCAGGTGAACGTCATGGATGCTGCGGTGCGCTTCGGCGTGCGACGGCTCCTGTTCCTCGGCTCATCCTGCATCTACCCGAAGTTCGCGCCGCAGCCCATCAACGAGTCGTCCTTGCTCCACGGCGACCTTGAGCCGACCAACGACGCTTATGCCATCGCCAAGATCGCCGGCATCCTCAACGTCCAGGCCGTTCGGCGCCAGCATGGCCTTCCGTGGATCTCGGCCATGCCGACCAATCTCTACGGCCCCGGCGATAATTTCTCCCGCCTCGGATCGCACGTACTGCCGGCGATGATCCGTCGGTACGAGGAAGCGCGCCTCGACGCGTCGCCCACCGTGACGAACTGGGGGACCGGGACGCCGCGGCGGGAATTCCTGCACGTCGACGACCTCGCGTCCGCGCTCCTTCACCTCATGGAGAATTACGACGGCGCGCAGCACGTGAACGTGGGGACCGGCACCGACGTCAGCATCAAGGAGCTGGCCGAAGCAATTGCGGCCACGGTCGGCTATGAGGGGACGTCGGAATGGGACGCCAGCAAGCCCGATGGCACTCCACAGAAACTCTTGGACGTCTCGAAGCTCAACGCGACCGGCTGGTTTCCGACGATCAATCTCGAGCAAGGTCTGAAGTCAACGGTTGAGTGGTTCCGCGAGCACACGGAGGACTTCCGGCAGTGAGCGTCGAACCGGGCGCGCCCGCGGGGCGCCGCCGGGCCGTGCCCCGGCCGCGTCGGCGCAAGCGTGCCTGGCTCCTGACCACGGGGGTGATTCTGCTCCTCCTCGTAGCCTGCTCGATCTGGCTCGGTGTCCGCGGCTATCTCGCCCAGCGGGAAATTGCTCAGTCTGAGGAACTCGCCAAGGTCGTCCAGACCCAGATCGTTGGTGGCCAGACGAGCCAGGCCCGAGACAGCGCGGTGCAGCTCGCTTCGCACATCGATAGGGCGCGCGGGTACGTGGATGATCCCGTGTGGCAGGCTGCCGGGCTGATCCCGGTTCTGGGTACCAACTTCTCGACGATCAATCGGCTCACAGCAATCCTCAGCAACGTCGCCCACGGAGCGGTGCTCCCGCTCTCTGATGTCGCGGCAAACATCAGCCCTTCGACTATCAAGCCCGCTCACGGGGTCATGGACCTGCAGGCGCTCACGGCCGCTCGCCCCGCCGTCGTTCAAGCCAACGGCGTGCTGCAGAACGCCTACTCCGAGGTGAGCGCCATCTCGCCGGGATTCGGCGCACTGCCCCAGCTCACCGACGGCCTCGACAAATTCAAGGCGGTGCTGAGTCAGGCCGCCCAGCAGATTTCGACGGCGGACACTGCCACGAGCGTGCTGCCCGCCATGCTGGGCGACGACGGCCCGAGGACCTACCTCGTGCTGTTCCAGAACAACGCAGAGCTCCGCGCGACCGGTGGAATACCCGGAGCCGCTGCCGAGATCCACGTCGACCACGGACACATCTCGTTTGGGCGTCAGGCCGAGGCCAAGGATCTGGGGCAGTTCCCGCAGCCCGTCCTGCCTCTGGCAGACCAGACCAAGGGGCTGTACGGGCCGATTGTGGGCCAGTATTTCCAGGACGTGAATCTTGCCCCTCAGTTCCCGCTGAGCGCCCGACTCGCGACCGAGATGTGGAAGCAGCACTTCGGGGACCAGACCGATGGCGTCATCTCGCTCGACCCCATCGCACTGAGCTACATCCTCCAGGCGACCGGCCCCGTCCATCTCCCGACAGGGGAGACCATGGACAGCAGCAACGCCGTGAAACTCCTCCTGAGCGACGCGTACGCGAAGTATGGCGCTGTGCAGCAGAAGGACGACTTCTTCTCGACCGCGGCAGCAGCGGTCTTCGCCAAAGTGGTGGCCGGCGGATTCCAGCCGAAGGCCATGCTCGACGGCCTCAATCGCTCGGCCTCCGAGCGCCGCCTGCTCGTATGGAGCCCGAATCAAAAGGAGCAGGACGCGATCGAGGCCGGAAACCTCTCCGGCGGGCTCCCCGTGCAGACCCCTTCGCACGGGGTCTTCGCGGTCTATCTCAACGATGCCACCGGCGCCAAGATGGACTACTACCTTCGCGAGTCCTACGCAGTGGGCGGAGCCATGTGCCGTGCCGACGGAAGGCCGACCTGGCAGCTCGAGGTGACTCTGACGAACACGGCGCCGCCGAACGCCGCTGCCTCGCTCCCTGCGTACGTCACGGGAGGGGGCGTCTACGGCGTGCAGCCCGGATACGTCAAAACGCAGGTCAACGTGTATGCACCGCCTTCGGCCATCTACCTCCGTTCGTCCCAGAACGGGAACAATCTCGACGTTCACCGCGACATGGACTCCGGGTACCCAGTGGCGCAGACCACGCCCGTGCTTTCGCCCGGCCAGACAGTCACTCTGAAGTTTCAATTCCTTGGCGCCCCTCAGGCAGAGACCGTGCCAGGGGTTTTATCGACACCTACTGTTAACAATCCGACGGTGTCCGCGGCGTCACTTTCGTGTCAGGATGAAGTACGCTAACGTGTCCGTAGAGTACTGGTTCGAGAGCTGTCGTAGAACCGATATTCAACAATCAATCAAAGACTGGGGACCTTGCCATGTTGAAAAAAGCCCTCGCAGTACTGTCCTTTGCCGTCCTGGCTTTCGTTGCCGCGCCTAGCGCCGCGAACGCCGCCGGCTACGTTCCGAACAACAACGTCACGGTGACTGGTGATGCGGTGGCCGGTGGCACCGTGACGGTCAACTTCGCGGCCAACTCTTTCGCGGCCAACGAATCGGTGGCGGTTTCGGTCAGCGGCAACACGGCCGTGACGCTCTCCGTGGTGAAGGCCGCCGTTCTCACCTCCTTCACGAAGCAGGCTTCGTCCACTGGGGCGCTCTCGGTCAACGTGACCTTCCCGACGAACGCCTCCGGCACGTACACCTTGACGGCCACCGGGCTGACCTCGGGCAACGTCGGCACTGCATCGATCACGATCGTGCCGGCGGTCAGCGGGAACCTGGCCAACACGGGAACGACCGCAAACACGAGCGGCAACCTTGCAAACACCGGCGGCAACCTGGCCAACACCGGTGCCACACTCCCGATGCTCATGATCTGGATCGGCGCCGGCGCGCTCATCCTCGGCGTCGCGATCGTCGGTACGCTGACGTTCGTTCGCCGCCAGCGGCGCAGCGCCTAACTCGAGAATTCCCCAACGGCCCGGAGCTCAGTGAGCTCCGGGCCGTTGGCCTTAGTCGGAACTACGTCCGGCAGTACCGAGCTGTTATAAAAATCGTTTGTTTTGCAATCGCGGCATCCCCTGGCTTTGACGGTTTTGTGACTACCTTGTCAAGGGTGTCGCCCGGGGGCGGGGGTATCCATGAAGATCAGCGTCATCGGCACAGGCTATTTGGGGGCCACGCACGCCGCATGTCTGGCGGAGCTGGGGCATGACGTTCTCGGACTCGACACCGATCCACTCAAGGTCGCTGCCCTTGCAGAGGGAGAGCTTCCGTTCTTCGAGCCCGGACTCGCTGAGCTCCTCCACCGGCACGTCGCCAGTGGGCGTCTGCGCTTCACCACCTCCTATGAAGAAGTTGGCGCGTGGGCCGAGGTGCACTTCCTCGGGGTCGGCACTCCCCAGCGCCAGGGCGAAGGTTCGGCTGACACGACCTTTGTCGAGGACGCGGTCCGGTCTCTGGCCGAGACGATCACACGGGACGCTCTGATCGTCGGGAAGTCGACGGTTCCGGTCGGAACCGCGCAGCGCCTCGGCGAGATCCTCGCACGCCATCAAGATCCGAGCCTCAAGATCGGTCTCGCCTGGAATCCCGAGTTCCTGCGCGAGGGCTTCGCCGTCCAAGACACCCTGCGCCCGGACCGGATCGTCGTCGGCGTCGACGACGCTGCCAACGCGAGTACGCTGAGGGCTGTCTACTCGGCCGCCGACGAACTCGGGGTCCCCTTCATCATTACCGACTTCGAGACGGCTGAACTCGTGAAGATGGCGGCCAACGCCTTCCTCGCCACTAAGATCAGCTTCATCAACGCGTTCTCAGAAATCACAGAGGCAGTCGGCGGCGATATCCAGACCCTCGCCGCGGGGTTGGGCCTCGACGAACGAATCGGCCCCAAGTTCCTCCGCGCGGGCCTCGGGTTCGGCGGCGGGTGCCTGCCGAAGGACATCCGCGCACTCCAAGCCAGGGCCAGCGAACTCGGTCACGAGCGGAGCATGCGATTCTTGGCCGAGGTTGAGGGCATCAACCTGAGGCGCCGCGAGCGCGCCGTCTTCCTCGCAGCGTCGATGCTCGGCGAACTCCAGGGGAAGAAGGTTGCTGCTCTCGGCGCCGCCTTCAAGCCGGACAGCGATGACGTTCGCGACTCGCCTGCGCTCGACGTCGCCGTCCGCCTCTTCGATGCCGGTGCCGATGTCTCCGTCTACGACCCCAAGGCGAACGCCAATGCCTCGCAACGATTCCCCCGACTCGCGTATGCGGACAGTCTGAGCGACGCCGTCGCGGACGCGGACCTGATTCTTCTCCTCACCGAGTGGGATGAGTTCAGGAGCCTCAGCCCGGACACCCTGGCTGTCCTGACGCCGGCCAGGAAGATTGTGGACGCGCGGAATGTGCTCATCGCCGACCAGTGGACCGCGGCCGGCTGGGATTTCGCAGCCCTCGGCCGCAGGCACACCCCGGTCCCCGACTACGCTCCAGTGAGCGCCTAGATCGCATGGGTCATACCGGCACCAGCCATCGCACCAAGGTGGCGATCGTTCAGCCATATGTTCCGACCTACCGCGTCGCATTCTTCGAGGGACTGCGCGCGCGCCTCGCTGAGCACGGGATCGACCTCACGGTCGTCGCGGACGATCCAGATGGTGCTCAGTCGGGGCGCAACGACGCCGCCGATCTCCCATGGATCGAGCACTTCAGCCAAAGACGCATCCCGGTGGGGAGGCGAACTGTCCGCCTCGGCACGGCGTACGGCTTCTGGAAGGGGTGCGACGCCGTCGTCGTCGGCCACCTCGGTTCGTCGCTGGATTCGAATCTCGCCATTGCGCTCTCGATGTTCAGGAATCTCAGGGTCGGAGTGTGGGGCCACATCGGCTCCTACGTCGGCGACGCCAACCCCGTGGACGCCTGGGTGGAACGTTGGCAGATTCGCCAGGCGGGCCACGTGTTCGCCTACACGGTGGGCGGGGCTCGCCTCGCCGTCGAACTCGGTGCCGACCCAGCCAGAGTGACCGCGGTCATGAACACGATCGATACGACGGCCCTCGATGACGCGGTGGAAAGCGTCGATGACCGTCAGGCCCGGGAACTCCTCGCGGCCGCGGGGGAGATCGACAGGGGCAAGACGTTCGCCTTCATCGGGGGACTCGACGCGAGCAAGCGCATCGGATTCCTCGCGGACGCCTTGGACAGGGTCTGGGACGAAGATCCGACCATACGGGTCCTCGTGGCGGGTCGGGGCGCGGAGGAAGCCCTTCTCCAACGGGCTGCAGATCGGGGGCAAGCCCTCCTCGTCGGCTATGCGGACGCCCGGATCAAGGCGGCCCTCGGCCGTTCAACGCGGGCCGTTCTGATGCCGGGACGAATCGGTCTCATCGCCGTCGACGCGCTGGCGCTCGGGCTGCCGATCCTCTCGACGTCGTGGCGATACCACGCCCCAGAGTCGGAGTACCTCAAGCCGGGGGAGTCGCTGCTGCAGAGCGACGACTCGCCGGAGGCATACGCCCAACTGATCCTCAGCGAGAGCAGGTCCGAGGCGAGGTCCGTGCCCAGGGATTATCCGCGTCTGGACGGGATGATCGCGAATTTTGCATCTGGGGTGTTGTCGCTTCTCGCGGACCGCCACTAGCGTGAATGAGATTGCGCTCCCTCTCCGGGGGTACCGGCCTCGAGTGCGGGAGGTCCCCGCAGCCGGAGAATTTGAGGCCGAACAGCCTTTCGGAGTTCTCCGGCCGATCTATGGGCAGACGACAGCGCCCCATTGACCGGTTGCCATATCAAGAGGAGCCCGCGATCCGTGGATCGTCGGGGCTCCTCCTCTGCGCAATGACGTGACGGGCGCACCGCCTGTGCCGAGCAGGTCCTAAGCGGGCGGCCGAAGTTCCCAGATCGTCACTGTGGGCAGGGTGAGGCGGCGGACGGCTAGGGCGTCGAGCAACGACGTCGCCGGCGGCGTTCCGTTGCCATCAGCTACGAGCCAGCGCACGCCCCTGCTGCCGTAGAGGCCATTGAGCAATGCGGGCGTTGGCTGGACGAACGACGCGGTCTCCTCTGCAAGTCGGGGCGCATCCCAGAACGGCTGATTGGGCCACCACACATCCGCTGTCCACGCTGAATCGAGATTTCGTGGGGCGTAGGCCCAGCCGCCGACGTCGACACTGCGCTGCGAGAGGGCAGCCAACGCGTACCCCTTCGCGGTGCAGGGGGCCGGGAGCTGGGGGCCCGTCTGCGGTTGGAGGCACTGCTGGTTGGATGCAACCACATCCTGGGGTGCGGCATTCGCAGCGAGCCATCTGCCAGCAGCGATCTCGTCCCGCGTCACGTCAGGTGATTCGGTCAGCGCCTGCGTGACGGCAAGAGACGGCGTCGTGGCGGTGTTGGTCAGATACAAGCCGGTGGACAGCAGCCCCGTTCCGATCACCGCCGCGACCAAGCCGACCGGAACGGCGCGCCGCAGGGCCGGGCGGCTCGTCATCCGGAGCGCGAGCACACCGGCGCCAGCGAGCAAAGCGGCGACGACGAGCATCGGACCAGCCCACCAAAGGACCTGCCGCACTGTACTGACGATGGCTGCGGAGGGCGGAGTCCCGCCGTGCTCGCTGATCCACGCTGCCAGAGGTGTCCGCGTCCCTGCGAGAGCGGCGACACCAACGGTGGCCGCGAGCCCGAAGAGGAGACCGACAATCGAAGCCATCCGCCAAGGAGTATCGCGTCGGCGGCCGAGGAATGCGGCAATTCCGGACGCTGAGCCGACAATTCCCACCGGGTAGGCGGCAACGAGGAAGAATTCTTGGGAGAGGCCTGGCTGGCGGAAGGCCACGGCGCCGCCGAAGCCAGCCGCGAGCGTTCCCAGCACAAACCACGAAGCGACATCCCGGCGTCGAGCCATGAGATAGCCCACCCCGATCAACCGGGGCAGGAGCGGCAGCAGCCACAAGGCAAAGGCCGCCACGATGGCGACCATCGGAAGCTGCGGCAGGGAGAGCGAGGACGAGCCGCCGGACGGAGTCGCAAGTCCGGGGAACAGGCCCGCGGCGAGCTGGACAATCGTCCCCCCTGGCGCAAACTGCAGGCCATATCCGGTACCGCCGTAGATGGTGTATTTGGCAGCCAGAAGGATCCCAGTGGTCGCAACACATACAGCGACGGCAGAACCGATCCGGCGTCTGGACCATAACGAGACGAGCACCGCGAAGACCGCGCCGCCGGCGAGCACCGCATCGTCGGCAGACTTGGCCCCCGCGGCGAAGACCAGGAGCGGTATGAGCAGGCGGACAGGGACGGCGTCGTCGTGCGGTCCCTTCCGCAGGAGGGCGATCGCGCAGCCGGCGGCCGCCAAGGTCGCGAGCCAACCGAACACCGTGGTGAGGGATGCCCACCAATAGGTCTGAACGATGGACTGGGAAGTGCCGTCCACGGACCACACCGTGGCGGCCGTATTGCCCACGGCTGTGAGCAGAGCGGCTGCGATCGGCCCAGCCCACACCTTGCCCGAAAGGCGCCGGGCGACCACGGCTGCCAACAGGACGATCGCCGGCAGAAGCGTGGCGGGCGCGAAACGCAGCACCATGTCCCATGGATCCACTCCACTGCCCGTAGACAAGTGCGCCAGGACTGCGTGCCCGAACCAGTGGTACGCGAACGGCTCACCGGACACCGCGGGATAGTGCGGGACTAGGGAATGCTGCATCTGCCCTACGACCGCGAGCTGGAAGAGCACGTCCGGGTAGTAGGCGTGTCCGGCGGGCCCGGGATCGACGGGATTGAGCCGCAGAAAGTCGGTCGTCATCCAGACGACGGCGACGGCGATGGCGGCGATTACCGCCAGGTTCGGCCCGACTCCCCACCCTGGGGCTGGCCGGGCGAGGATCCGGCGTCGGGCCACGGGAACGGCGATCAGCACAGCGGTCGCGGCGGGCCCCCAGAGCCAGGAGGGCGGCGACCACGGCAGGGCGGCGTCGAGCGCCCAGCCGGCCATCGCCACCAGACATCCAGCAGGGACGGCCCACGCGATGTCCTCGATCAGTGGCGCCCGCGCCGGGCGCACAGCCCGAACGAGGGCGAAGCCCGGCAGGAGGACGGCCAGCGCGCACGCCACAACCCAGCGTGCGGTGTCCCCAGCCGGCGAACCCGTCGTGATCAACGCGACGGCCCAGCCGCAGGCGAGCAGGGCCCAGGCCGTGGGAACGAGGTACCTGGCGCGCCGTGACGTACCGTGCAATGGGTCGAGGACTGTCTCGGCAGTCACCAACACCTGACCATCCCCGAACATCTTCGGTTATTCCATCCTCTGCACTAATCGACCCATCGAAGGCCAATCCCAAACACACCCCATTGCAGCGAGGCACAACCTCCCGAGCATATCGGGGCCAGTCCGGTGGGTTTGACGGCGGCAGGAACATGTCGCCGACCAGGCCGGGCACACGCCGTCGTGCGCCGCCCACAACGCGGCCGGCTCCGCGGTCGAAGGGCTCGGGGCCATCCCCTTTTCGAGTAGCCGCCCGTGCTCGTCGCTCCCCTTCTGAGTACCGTCGATGGCCCTGCCTGAGTGGACCCCCGCGCGAGGACGGGTAGCGGCCACTCGGGACAGAACCGGCGGTCTCGTCTGTACTGGTGTGTGAGTCCGCCATTGCAGGAGGAAGACCATGCTCCACATCAACGCCGTGCACCGCTGGGAGGTCCAGCTGCTGCGGCAATGGGAACTCTTCTGCGACGGCGCAGAGGTGCCCGTCGGCGGGTTCGGAAGGCGCGTCGTCGCGGGGGTGACGTTGGCCGGGCCCGCCTCCGTCGAAGTCATTGCCCAACTCCTCCTGCCCGGCCGGGCACCGGAGGAGTCCACGGAAAGACTCAAGGCGGAGGTGCTCAGGCTCAGGGATGAGATGCCCGGCCTTCTCGAGGACGACGTCGATCAGCTCGCCCTTTCGCCCGACGTATGGGTGGATCTCAAGGAGCTGCTGCGGACGGCCGACTGCCAGGCCGCGATCGTGCACGCCGGGTCTGAGCTCATCGGCGAGCTCAGGGACGCCGAACTCCTCCCTGGCTGGGCCGAAGGCTGGGCCTTCTACTACCGGGAATGGGTGCGCCTCTTCCGCATGGCCACCCTCGAAGCCATCGCCCGCCACAGCCTGCGACTCGACGACCCCGGGACGGCCGCCGCCGCCGCGCGCAGCTCGGCGGCGATCGAGCCACTCCGCGAGTCCTCCCACGCCCTGCTGATCCGGGCCCTGGTCCTCGCGGGGGACCTGCGGGAGGCCTTTTCCGTCCACGAGGGATTCCGCCGTCGGCTGCTGGAGCAGAGAGGGACCGAGCCGAGCGCTGCCCTCACCAGCGCGCTCGGCCTGCCGCCGGGCGGCGCGAGGACCCGCGGGCGCCTGCGCCCGTTCGGCGTCGATGCCACCGAAGCCGCACAACAACAGAAGGAGGCAGTTGAGCATGGCCCTTGATTGCAGATCGATCGTGGACCCGAGGAAGAGCCGATGAGCGGCCTTGAAGCACCCGAAACCGGTGCGGGCTCTCGGCATGGCGGCAGCGGAACCTGGTGGACGGGCTGCATGAAATTCTTCCGCCGCTTGAGCCACCACCCCCGCCACTCAGCCGGAACAGGCCCCGTCTCGGCCGGCGAAATGGCCGCGGGGGGCGAATAGGAGTCCCTACACCTGCAAGCGTGGTTTCGCATGGGGGATAGAAGATGGACGAAGCGATGAGGCAGAGCCTCGCGAGGCAGATCACCGGCCTCCCCGAGCCCAAGCAGCCAGAGGACCAGTTCGCTCGGATCCTCAGGGCGCTCGCCGACTTCCGGGAACGCCACGGTCGCGTCCCGGACCGGAACGCCGAGGAGGCGTCCGAGTCGTGGCTCGGTTCCTGGCTGGAGGCCCAGAGGTCAGCCGAACGCAGAGGGGATCTGCCGCGGACGCGAAGCCAGCAGCTTGAGGATGTCCTCGGAGCTGACTGGGCCTAGAACCCTGTCCATCGGACCCCGCGGTTGCGCGGCACGCCCGCACGGCAATACCGGGGTACTGGGGCACGCCCATATACGCTCGCCCCATGCTACGGAGATGGGCCGCGGTAGCGGCCGTCGGAGGCACCTTGCTGCTCTCGGGCTGGCCATTTCCCGGCCAGCCGGCAGAGGCGAATGCCGCGCCGAAAGCGACGCTGGCGTCCGACGGTACCCAGGCCGCGGTGACGCAGGGCTGGGGACCGGTAGTGGCCGGCGACGAGTTCAACACCGGCACAGCGCCAGACCCGAACCTGTGGGAAGTGTACGACTCGGCCGGCAATGCGGGGCAGGGAGTGCGCTCCCCGTCGGCGGTCACGGTCGCCAACGGCATGCTCACCATCTCGGGGGACGCCTACGGGACCACCGGCGGCCTTGCCGCCAAATTCGCCCGGCAGCAGTACGGGCGGTGGGAAGCCAGGATGCGGACCTCCGCGCGGGATCCCAAGTACCACCCCGTCATGATTCTCTGGCCGGACTCGAACAACTCGCCCACCTGCGCGGAGACCGACTACGCCGAGGGCAACAGCGACACGACCAGCATCAAATTCTTCCTGCACTACGGCTGCTCGGGGAGCGGCACCCAGACGTTCGCAGACAAGGTTCTGGACACCACCCAGTGGCACAACTACGCGGTGGACTGGTCCCCGGCCGGAGTGATCGGCTACGTCGACGGCGTGGAGTGGTTCCGCGACTCCAATCCCGCCCACATCCCGGCCGAGTCGATGCACCAGACGCTGCAGCTGGACTGGTTCCCCAACGGAACGCCCACGACTCCGACCCAGATGAACGTCGACTGGGTCCGGGTCTACGCGGCGGCAGCCGCACCAGTCCAGGCCATGGACGCGAAGGCCGCGCTGTGGGGCCTCGGGGCCGCCACGAGTGCGGTCACGCCGATCCGCAACGGCGGCTTCTACTGCAATTTCCAGTACGGCGCCGTCATCGCGGCTCCGTCTCACAGTGTGTTCGTCTCCCACGGGGCGATCCGCGGTGAGTGGGCGGGGCTCGGCTTCGAGAACGGCG
>NZ_DAIUJO010000080.1:0-16944 GCF_036848755.1 Sinomonas sp.
GGGGAACCGGCACAGCTGCGGGATACCGGCGCCGCCCCAGGGAACAGCACCGCCCGAGTGAGGGCGATCCGAGGAGTCCGTCACACCCGTTCGAACAGGACCAGTCGCTTCTGGATGTCGGCGTCGACGAGTCGGACGCGGATCGTGGTCCCCGACTCCATGTCGCCCTCGCACCGTGCCGTGACTGGGGGATCGGCGAGCTGGACAGTGCCGAACGGCTTCGCCGCGCCGGACGGTCGCGTCCCGTTCTGCGAGCTGGCGATTCGGTCGAGGGGCTGGACGGGCCGCCCGTTGCCGTTGGCCGTCGACGCCCCGTTCGCGGGCGAAGGCTTCGAGCCCGAGACGACGACGGCGTCGAACTCCTGGCCGACCCGATGCACGAGAAGCGCGGCCTCCACGAGGTCAAGCGCTGCCCGTTCGACCTGCGCGGCCCTCAGGTCCGATGCGGCCATGATGCTCGGCAGCGCTGGGAGCGCTTCGCGCACCCAGCCCGGGACCACGCCGTCGTTCGCGAGAGCCTCGCAGAGGACGAGGACGAAGCGGTCGACGAGACGGCGCAGCGGGGCTGTCGTGTGCGCGTACGGAGCGGCAATCGCCGCTTGAACGTGATGCTCGGGAACCCTGCCGTCGAAGGGGGTGTACGCGGCCCCGCGGAAGAGGGCCGCTGCGGCGTGGAGAATCGCGAGCTGTCGGGGGTCTGAGGCGTCGAGCGTCCTCAGGTATTCGCCGTAGGGGACGCTCGCGTCCCATTCGCGCCCGAGGGCCTGGGTCTGCCGGCGGAAGTGGCGCAGCGACTTCTCATCGGGCGGCGGCATGGTCCGGAGGATGCCGACGCCGCCGTCCATCATGAGCTTCGCGGCGGCCATCCCGGTCATGAGCGAGATCTGCGCGTTCCAGTCTTCGACGGGACGCGCGGACGAAGCCTCGATCCGGTAGCCGCCGTCGTCCGTCGGCACAATCTCCTGCTCCGGCAGGTTCAGGCTCGCCCCGCCTCGTTGGCGCTCGAGCTCGACCCTCTTGAGGCCCACCTCCTTGAGGAGCATGAGGGAGTCGATCGCGCTCCCTGCGTCGATCTGCTCCTGCACCTCGGCGTACGCGAGCCGTGCGCGGCTCCGGACCCGTGCGCGTTCGAGGCCGACGTCGGTCATCTCGCCTTGCGCGTTGAGCCGAAAGTCCCACACGAAGGCTCCGCGCACCGAGTCGGCGAGCAGGCTTCCGGCGTTGTCGGTGATGTCGTGGGGGTGCAGGGGAACCTTCTCGTCCGGGGCGTAGATGGTCTGGCCTCGCCGCCGCGTCTCGGCGTCGAGCTCCCCGTCGGGCCGGACGAACGCGGGCACATCGGCGATCGCGTAGCGCACGCGGTAACCGGAACCGTCGCGTTCGATGTGAAGCGCCTGGTCGAGGTCCGTCGAGCCCGGAGGGTCGATTGTGACGAACTCGATGTGGGTCTGGTCCGGTGCCGGCAGCTCGAGCGAGGCGATCGCGGCCTCGGCGTCCGCGAGCGCGGCGGCAGGGTAGTCGGACGCGAGCTGGAACTCCTCGCGGAGCGCGGCGAAAGCAGCCTCCAACGCCGCGGCCCCTGGGCGCCCGGCGGCCGTCGTCGCGGGCCGCGCCTTCGGGCTGATGTGTTGATAGCCCACGAGCGTCAGCCTAGACCTCCCCGCCCCGGGCGGACAGGACGTTCTGGGTCAGGCCGTCTGACCGAAGCGCCGCGGATGGGCGGGGAAGACCCCGAGCAGACGGAGCTCGGTCGAGAAGAACGCAAGTTCCTCGAGGGCGCGGGCGAGCGGAGGCTCGTCCGGATGCCCCTCGACGTCCACCATGAACATCGTGGCCGCGAACTTCCCGTTCACCATGTAGCTCTCGAGCCGGGTCATGTTGACGCCGTTGGTCGCGAAGCCGCCGAGCGCCTTGTAGAGCGCGGCCGGGATGTTCTTCACCCGGAACACGAAGCTCGTGACGAAGGGTCCGTCCCCGACCTGCGGATACTCACGCGGGGGAGCGAGGATCACGAAGCGGGTCGTGTTGTGCTTCTGGTCTTCGATGTCGGAGGCGAGGATCTCGAGGCCATAGCGCTGCGCCGCGAGGGGAGGGGCGATCGAGAGCTTCGTCGGGTCGCCCCATTCCGCCACCTCGCGTGCTGAGCCGGCGGTGTCCCCGGCCACGACGGGGGTGAGGCCATGCGAGCGGATGAAGCCCCGGCACTGCGCCAGGGCGTGGACGTGGCTGTGCACTTCGCGGGCGCCATCGATCGTCGATCCGGCGACGCCCATGAGGCTGAACCGGATGCGGAGAAAGTGCTCGCCTACGATCTGCAACGCCGTCGTGGGAAGCAGGAGGTGTATGTCCGCGACGCGCCCGGCCACGGTGTTGTCGATTGGGATCATCGCGAACTGCGCCTCGCCGGAGTCGACCGCTGCGAACGCGTCCTCGAACGTTGCGCACGCGAGCGCGTCCGCGTCCGGGAAGGCCTCGAGCGCGGCCATGTGCGAATTCGCGCCGGGTTCCCCCTGATAGGCGACGACCGTCATGCTGTGGTCGCGCTGGTCGTGAGGGTCGGGAGCTGGGACCGGAGGCGGGCGGCGGCCTGCGCCGGATCTTCGGCGTCGGTGATGGCGCGAACGACGACGACGCGGCTCGCCCCGGCGTCGACGACCTGGCCGATATTGCTCTGGTCGATCCCGCCGATCGCGAACCATGGCACGGCGACGCGACCCGCGTCGAGCGCCTCAGCAGATCGCCGGGCAGCGTACTCGACAAGCCCGAGTCCCACTGGCGTCCGGCCCGGCTTGGTGGGGGTGGCCCAGAGGGGCCCGGTGCAGAAGTATGCGAGGGGTGCGCCGGCGTCGTCCGCCACACCGTCGGGGGAGCCGGCTGCGAGGGCCGAGTCGACCTGGTCCGGCGCATGCGTCGACAGGCCCACGGCGACGGAGTCGCCCACGACGCGGCGCACAGCTGCGACCGGCAGGTCGCGCTGCCCCACGTGGAAGACCGGCGCGCCGGAGAGGAATGCGATGTCGGCTCGGTCGTTGACCGCCCAGAGCTTGTTGTGGCGCTCGGCGGCGCCCTTGAGCACCTCGAGCAGCTCGAGTTCCTCGGCCGCCTCGATCTGCTTGTCTCGCAGCTGGATGATGTCGACGCCTCCCGAGAACGCCGCGTCGACGAAGGACGCGAAATCGCCGCGGTCCCGCCGGGCGTCGGTGCACACGTAAAGCTGGGCGTCGGTCAGGAGCATGGAACTAGACTAGACCTCACGACTGCGGGAGCCCGCGTGTGACGATCCGCCTTGGGTGGGCGGCGCCGCCGGGCTGAGAGGGCCTGAGCCGACCGTAAGAACCTGATCCGGCTTGCACCGGCGTAGGGAAGGACGAGGATTTCGTGGAGGAGTACCGCAACGAGGCTCCCGCGGCTGACGTCGCCGTGATCGGGGGCGGCGTCGTCGGTCTGGGCATCGCGTGGGAGGCCGCGCGCGCGGGGCGCCGCGTCGTCGTCGTCGACCCGGCGCCGGGTTCGGGGGCGAGCTTCGCCGCGGCGGGCATGCTCGCCGCCGTGAGCGAGTACCACTACCAGGAGGAGGACCTCCTCGGCCTCATGCTTGCGTCGGCCCGGCGATGGCCCGAATTCGCGAGCCCCCTCGCGGTCGAGGCCGGTTACCTCCGCACCCCGACGCTGTGCCTCGCGGCCGATGCCGCGGACCGGCAGGCGCTCGCTGACCTGCGCGCGGTGCAGGAGAAGCACGGTCTCGAAGTCCGCTCCCTGACCGTGCGCGAGGCGCGAAGGCTCGAACCGCTCCTCGCGCCGGGCATCTCCGGCGCCTTCGAAATCGCGGCGGACCACCAGGTGGATCCGCGCCGGCTGGTGGCTGCGCTCCTGACCCGTCTCGGCGGGGAGCGTCTGGTCCGGGAGCGCGCGCGAGGGCTCGTCTGGGAGCGGGGGCGGGTGGTCGGCGTCCGGCTCGCCGATGGGAGCGAACTGCGCGCGGCCGAGACGATCGTGGCGAACGGTCTGGGGGCACGGGGCCTCGAGGGCCTGCCGGTCCCGCTTCCGCTCCGGCCGGTCTACGGCGACATCCTGCGCCTCCGCGTGCCCCCGAGCCTGCGGCCGCTCGTGACGGCGACGGTGCGCGGGCTCGTACGGGGAAGGCCCGTGTATCTGGTCCCCCGGGAGGACGGGACCGTGGTGATCGGCGCAACCCAGCGCGAGGACGGCTCCGAGGCCGTCTCCGCGGGGGGCGTCTACGAACTGCTCCGCGACGCGCAGGCCCTTGTCCCGGCGGTCGCCGAATTGGAGCTGTACGAGTCCACGGCCCGAGCCAGGCCAGGCACCCCGGACAACGCGCCCCTGCTGGGGCGCGTGGCGGCACGCTGGGCGCCGGAGGGTGCGGCGGACGACGACGGCGACGTCCCGGGTCTCATCGTCGCCACAGGCTTCTTCCGCCATGGAGTGCTGCTGACTCCGGCCGCCGCGCGTGTCTGCCACGAGCTCCTCGACGGCGGCACCGACGAACGCTGGGACGCGTTCCGCCCCGACCGCTTCATGGACGATTCCCGGAAGCCCGCGACGATTCGCGACGGAAGGCCTGCTTCAGGAAGGACCGCATGAACGCCTCACCGACACTTGCGCTCACCGTCAACGGTGAGCGGCGCGATATGACCGAGGGGTCGAGCGTCCTCGACCTCGTCGCCGCAACCACGGGCCGCTCCCTCGGCAGCGACGGCCGTCCCGCAGACGGCGGCCGGCTCGGCGTCGCCGTCGCCCTCAACTCGGAAGTGGTGCCCCGCGCTCGCTGGGGCACCACGCCGCTCTCGGCGGGAGACGCCGTCGAGCTCGTCACAGCCATGCAAGGAGGCTGACATGGGAATGTTCATCAACACCGCAGAAGGCACCCGCGAACCTCTCCTCGCCCACGACCCGTTCGTGGTCGACGGCGTGGCCCTCGGCTCGAGGCTCATCATGGGGACGGGGGGCGCCCCCAGCCTCGAGGGCCTCGGCGACGCCCTCGAGGCGTCGGGAACCGAGCTCACGACCGTCGCCATGCGACGCTTCTCGCCAGCCGAGCAGGGCTCTCTCTTCCAGCTCCTGATGGAGAAGGGAATCCGCGTCCTGCCCAACACCGCAGGCTGCTTCACGGCGCGCGACGCGGTCCTGACGGCCGAGCTCGCGCGCGAGGCGCTCGAGACGGATTGGGTCAAGCTCGAGGTCATCGCCGACGAGACGACGCTCCTGCCGGATCCCATCGAGCTCGCCGACGCGACCGAACAGCTTGTCGGCCGAGGATTCAAGGTCTTCGCCTACACGAACGACGACCCCGCCCTCGCCCGCCGCCTCGAGCAGCTGGGAGCGGTTGCGGTCATGCCGCTCGGGGCGCCGATCGGCACGGGCCTGGGCATCCTCAACCCGCACAACATCGAGCTCATCGTGGCCCGGGCCGAGGTGCCAGTCGTGCTCGATGCGGGGATCGGCACGGCGTCGGATGCAGCGCTTGCCATGGAGCTCGGCTGCGACGCTGTCCTCCTCGCGACCGCAGTGACGCGGGCTCAGGACCCCGTCCGGATGGCGACCGCGTTCCGTCACGCCGTCGCGGCTGGCCGCCTCGCCGCCCAGGCCGGGCGCATCCCGCGCCGCGAGCACGCGCTGGCCTCGAGCCCGATGGAGGGCCGGGCCCAGTTCCTGTGATCTCCGGCCGGCTGCGGATCTCCGGCCGGCTGCGGATTCCCGGCCCGTTGCGGATCCCCAATCCGTTGCGACGTCCCGTCCGCAGGGTGTCGACCCTGCGGACGTGACGGCGCAACGGGGGCTGGGCGCTCAGCCCTTGAGCAGGCGCGTGAGATCCGCGACGTCGCGCTTCTCTCGGCGACGCTCGATGAGCTTCGTTACGGCGAAGGAGACAACGAGGCCCAGCGCCATCGGAACGACCCAGGGCATCCAGATGAGCCCCGTGAGGTAGCCGGTCCCGGCCGCGACCACGACGATCCACGCCAGGCAGGCGACGACGACGCCGAGCGCCACGGGCAGCATGATGCCGTACTTCCCGTGGCGCCGGTCAGCCGCCCACAGCGCGAAGCCGATCCCGCCCGTCACGATGACGTCGATGACGAGCGACCACACAGTCTCCATTGGCGTCAGAGGGCGCCGAAGCCCACGCGGCGGGCCTCCTGAGCCCCGAGCTCGACGTAGCCGATGACCTTCGCCGGGATGATGACCTGCCGTCCCTTCTCGTCCTGGAGACGGAGCTCGGTCTGCGCCGAGATCGCCTCCGCCACGAGCGTCGCGACCGCGTCGGCGTCCTGAGTGGACTCGAGCACGATCTCGCGGCCGACGTTCTGGATGCCGATCTTGATTTCCACGTGGTCTCCCTTTTGCTCTGTCAGGACATGAAGGGGCCGGGGGCATGAGCCCTCCGGTCCTCTATACGTACCTTAGGCCTCTTCGCGGGCCCAGGCCTCTTCGTCGACTCACGTCTCCTTGGGAAAACGGGAGATTCCGCGCCAAGCCAGGCGCGACACGAGATCGCTCGCAACGCCGAGGTCCAAGTCATGTGAGGTCTCGAGCCAGTACCGGGCGCTCACCTGGGCCATGCCTGCCAGCCCTCGGCCGAGAAGCTGCGCTTCGACCATCGGCAGCTTCGTATCGGTCGCGATGACGCGCGCAATGGCCTCCGCGAAGCCGCGATTGAACGTCTCGAGCCGGGAGGCGACCTCCGGGTCGTTGACGAGGTCGGATTCGAAGACGAGGCGATGGGCCTTGTCGTCTTTTGCGATGAACTCGTAGTAGGTGCGCATGACGGCGCGCACGCGCTCCCGGTTGTCGTTCGTCGAGGCGAGTGCGGACTTCATGAGCTCGGTCAACGCGGCAAGATGGCTGTCGAGGAGGGCGAGATAGAGATCTCGCTTCGACGGGAAGTGCTGGTACAGCACGGGCTTCGAGACCTGAGCCGTCTCGGCGATGTCGTCCATCGCTGCGCCGTGGTAGCCGTTGGCAGCGAAGACTTCGAGGGCTGCGTTGAGGAGCTGCGCTCTCCGCTCGTCTCTCGGGAGGCGCGGTGACCGCATCGATGCCGCGCGAGGCTCGGTGCTCACAGCCCCACCTTTCTCTCACGCACAAGCTATGCCTTCACTCTACCCGCGGGTCGCCTCGCCAGCGCATCCGCCACGCTTTCAGGCATAGGCTGGAAGCATGTCCCCGACCTCCGATCAGCTAACACTTCCGCCGCTCGTGGAGCCCGCGCCGTCGCTCACGCCAGAAGAGGTGCAGCGCTACTCGCGGCACGTCATCATTCCCGAGATCGGGGATGTCGGGCAGCGCCGGCTCAAGAACGCGAAGGTCCTGGTGATCGGAGCTGGCGGTCTTGGCTCACCCGCGCTCCTGTACCTCGCGGCGGCGGGCGTCGGGACCCTCGGGATCGTCGACGACGACGCGGTCGAGCTCAGCAACCTGCAGCGGCAGGTCATCCACGGGGTCTCGGACGTGGGCCGCCCGAAGGCACAGTCAGCCCGCGACGCCGTCCGCGAACTCAACCCCCTTGTCGAGGTGCGCCTTCACGAGGTGTACCTCGACTCTTCGAACGCCCTCGAGATCTTCGCGGGCTACGACCTCATCCTGGACGGCACAGACAACTTTGCGACGCGCTACCTGGTCAACGACGCGGCCGCGATCCTCGGCAAGCCCTACGTATGGGGCTCGATCTTCCGCTTTGACGGGCAAGTGAGCGTCTTCTGGGAGAAGTACGGGCCCACGTACCGTGATCTCTACCCCGAGGCCCCGCCCGCGGGATCCGTTCCGTCATGCGGCGAGGGCGGGGTGTACGGGATGCTCTGCGCGACCATCGGCGCCTCCATGGTGACCGAGGCCGTCAAGCTCATCACCGGCGTCGGGCGCACTCTGCTCGGGCGCGTTCAGCTCTACGATGCCTTGCATGCGACGTGGCGCGAGCTCCGCGTCTCGAAGGACCCTGAGGCGCAGCCCGTCACGGAACTCATGGACTACGAGGCCTTCTGCGGCGTCGCTCCCGCGGCCCCGGCCCCTGCCGGCCGCTCCGTCACAGCGGTCGAGCTGGCCCGGATGCTCGCGGCGCGGGAGGCCGGGGGGGCCGACTTCGAACTCGTCGACGTCCGGGAACCGGGGGAGTACGCGATGGTGAGCATCCCGGGCGCGCGGCTCATCCCGCAGGGGCGCCTGCTCTCGGGTGAGGCCTGGGGCGAGCTCCCGAGGGACAAGGACGTCGTGTTCCACTGCAAGTCGGGGGTGCGTTCCGCCAACGTCCTTGCGGCCGCCCAGGAGGCCGGGTTCAGCAGCGCCCGCCATCTCGAGGGCGGGGTCCTTGCGTGGGTGCGGGACGTGGAGCCGGACAAGCCGACGTACTGAGGTGCATTCACGCTGGCGCGCGTCCCGGTTCCGCGCCTGTCCCCGACAGCGCCGAGACTCCGACCCCTAGCCGGCTCGCGTGTGGTCGACCGGGCAATCCTCGGCAGACTCGGCGGCGTGTTCGCCGTCGCGCTCCTCGCCGAGCGACTCGGCGACAACGGACGGCAGCTCGATGCTGATCCCGTAGAGCGCGTCGAGCGCGGCCAGGTATTCGGCCTCCCGGCCCTGGGCCGCGAGCTCCCGGGCGCGCACGGTCGGCGTGTGAAGGAGCTGCTTGACCATGCGGCGCATGGCGAATTCAACTTCTTCGGCGGCTGCCGTGCAGCCGTGCCGCGCACGGACCTTCTCGATCTCCGCGTCGAGGACCGCCATCGTGTGGCGGCGGAGGGCAACGATGGCGGCGTCGGCCTGACGCGCCTGGCGCTGGGACTCGAAGTCCCTCGCGGAGGCGTCGACGATTCGGCTCGCTTCGGCGAGGGCCTCCGCCTGCTCCTGAGGCGCTGCGAGGCGCACCGACTCGAGCGTCACGAGCTCGACGTTCTCGAGCGAGCCGACGGCGGGGTCGAAGTCGTGGGTGAGCGCAAGGTCGATCACGATGAGCTGCTGCGGCGAATCAGAGCGGATGGCGGCGAGCTCGACAGCCTCCATGGGCGTCGTCGACCCGCTGCAGCCGATCAGGACGTCGGCCTGCGCAATCGCGCCCGGGAGCTGCTCGGGGGTCACCGCTGTCCCGCCGCGCGCGGCGGCGAACTCCTCGGCGCGGCCCGACGACGAGTACACCTCGACGTGCGTGCAGCCGCGCTCGCGGAGCAGCGCCATCGTGGCGCCAGCGTAGGCACCTGTTCCGAACAGGACCGCGCGCTTGCCAGACCAGTCGGGCTCCTCGGCGAGATCGGTCGCGAGATCGAGGGCGACCGACACGATGGAGAGGCCGCGGCTGCCGAGGGCCGTCTGGGTGCCTACGTCCTTCGCGGTGCGCGACGCGGCCTGGAACAGCCGGACGAGGGTGGGGCTCGCCGTCCCTTCTTGCTGGGCGGAGATGAGCGCCCGGCGCACCTGGCCGGCGATCTCGCGTTCACCGACGACGGCGGAGTCCAGTCCCGAGCTCACGGCGAACAGATGGCGGGCGACGTCGGCCCCGTCCTTCGTGCGGAAGATGTCCGAGACGGTGGGCCCCGGCAGGCCAGTGCGCTGGCTGATCTCGGCGACGAGGGCCGAGCGCGCCGCCTCGAAGTCTTCGGGGGCCGGTGCCTCGGCATAGATCTCGTACCGATTGCACGTCGAAAGCACCACTGCACCCGCCACGGCGGGGGACTCGGAGGCTGATGAGGCCACGGTCGCAGCGCCGTTGCTCAAGAGGGCAACGGTTTCAAGATTCAGATCGGCGTGAGTCGCCACCATCGAGAAAACAACCACAGCGCGACCATCATAGCTTTTCGATCCGGTGTAGAACACGCACTCGGACCGTGATCTGCGCGACGCCCTTGTGACACACCGTCAGCATGAGGCCTTGCCCCCTCTGAGAGAATCGGCCTATGACCCTCAGCCCTGACCACCCCCTCAAGGACGGCCGGACAGCACAGTCTCCCCTGATTACCGCGTACCGGGGGGCGCGGCCCAACAGTCGCCCCGTGTGGTTCATGCGGCAGGCGGGCCGTTCCTTGCCCGAATACCGAGCCGCGCGGGAGGGGGTCGGGATGCTCGAGGCCTGCCTGAAGCCTGAACTCGCCGCGGAGATCACGCTCCAGCCGGTGCGGCGTCACGGCGTCGACGCGGGCATCTTCTTCTCCGACATCGTCATTCCCCTGAAGCTCGCAGGGATCGGGGTCGACATCGCGCCGGGCGTCGGGCCCGTGCTCCAGCAGCCGATCCGCACCCCGGAGGACGTCGCCGCGCTCCCGCGCCTCGACGACTCGATCTTCGCGCCCATCCGCGAGGCCGTCCGCCTCACCGTCGAGGAACTGGGCACGACGCCGCTCATCGGCTTCGCGGGCGCCCCGTTCACCGTCGCGGCGTACATGATCGAGGGACGCCCGTCGCGCGACCACCTGGGCCCTCGCACGATGATGCACGGGGACCCGGCGACCTGGCAGGCGCTCATGGAATGGACGGCCGACGCGTCGGGGCGGTTCCTGAGGGCCCAGATCGAGGCGGGCGCCTCGGCCGGCCAGCTCTTCGACTCGTGGGCCGGATCGCTCGGTCTCGAGGACTACCGCCGCAGTGCCGCGCCGTACTCCTCTCGGGCGCTCGACCATGTCAGGGACCTCGGTGCGCCACTGGTCCATTTCGGCACGGGGACCTCCGAGCTCCTCGGCGCGATGTACGAGGTGGGCGTCGACGCCGTCGGCGTGGACTACCGCCTGCCGATCCAGGAGGCCAACCGGCGGCTGGGCGGGCGTGTCGTCCTGCAGGGGAACATCGATCCGGCGCTGCTCGCGGCACCGTGGAACGTGCTCGAGGCGCACGTCCGCGACATCGTGCGCCACGGCGCGTCGGCCCCCGGCCACGTCCTCAACCTCGGCCACGGCGTGCCGCCCGAGACCGACCCGGGCGTCCTGACGCGCCTCGTCGAACTCATCCATTCGATCTAGGCGGGCAATGGAAGCACAGCACGGCGAAGGGCGCCCACCGCGGGCCCTTCGCGCCGTCGTCGTCGGCGGGGGAGTCGCGGGACTCTGCGCCGCCCTCGAACTGCGCGAACGGGGCGTTGACGTGACGGTGCTCGAGGCGGCTGACCGATGGGGCGGCTGCCTGGGGACGCACGAGGTCGGGGGGCTCACGCTCGACAGCGGGGCGGAATCGTTCGCGACCCGGACCGACGGCGTGAGGAGCCTCCTCGACGAGCTCGGCCTGGCGGGAGAGATCGTGACGCCGCACCCCTCGGGCGCGTGGGTCCAGCTTCCCAGTGGAGCGGAGGAACTGCCGAAGGCGGGCGTCCTAGGGATCCCGTCGAACCCGTGGGATCGCGAGGTGCGTTCGGCCCTCGGCTGGTGGGGCTCGTTCCGTGCTTCCCTTGACCGCTACCTTCCGACCCCGCGGCCCCGCGAACAGGAGAGCGTCGCCGCCGTCGTCAGGGCCCGCATGGGCAAGCGCGTCCTCGAGCGCCTCGTCGCCCCCGTGGTGGGGGGTGTGCATTCCGCGGATCCCGAGCTCCTGGACATCGACATGGTCGCGCCGGGCCTGCGCACGCTCATGGCCGAGCGAGGCTCGCTCGCGGGAGCGGTTGCGGCCCAGCGCGAGCGGAGCGCGGCACGCGCCGGGGCGAAGGCGGGCTCCGCCGTCGCGGGCATCAGGGGAGGCATGAACCGTCTCGTCGCCGCGCTCGTGGATCGGCTCGCGGACGACGGCGCCGTCCTCCTGAGCGGGGAGCGCGCCGAACGCCTCGACCGCTCGGACGGCGGATGGCGCGTGGGCGCCGTCCGGACCGACGGCGGGGGGCAGGCATACGACGCCGATCTCGTCGTGGTCGCACTAGGGGGGCCGGCGGCGGTCGAGCTGCTCTCGGACGCGGTGCCCGAGCTTGCGGGGCACGAACCGGTCCCGGGTCCCGAAGTCAAGCTCGTCACGCTCGTGCTCGACAAGCCTGAACTGGACGCGCGCCCTCGCGGCACGGGAGTCCTCGTCGCACCGCAGTCGCCGGGCCTCAGCGCCAAGGCCCTCACGCACGCGACCGCGAAGTGGTCCTGGCTTGCGGACGAGGCTGGGCCGGGCACGCACGTGGTCCGGCTTTCGTACGGTCGCGCGGTGGAGCCGGGTACGAACGCCGCCGACGACGAGCCCGAAACCGACGATGAGCTGTTCCGGGCCGCGCTTGCCGACACGTCGGTCCTGCTGACGGTACCCGTTGCCCCCGAGGACGTGCTCGGCTGGGACGTGGTGCGCTGGGAAGGCGTCCTTCCGTTTGCGACGGTGGGCCATCGCGAGCGGGTCGCCGAGATCCGCCGGCTTGTCGCCGCGCAGCCGGGACTCGCCGTCGTCGGCGGCTGGGCCGCGGGCAATGGGTTGGCCTCGGTGGTGCCGGATGCCCGGAAGCAGGCGGGGGAGCTCGCAGACCGGACTCTGTGATGTTGGTCACTTTTATCCCGATTTCTACGGGATGTAGAGAGGCTAGATTCGATTTGCCGTCAACGAAGGAGCACACTGGAAGCCATGAGCCACACTTTTGACGAATCTGTCACCAAAACTGTGCCCGAGGGTGGCCCGAGCGCCGAGGCTCCTGAGCAGCTGTTCTTCACCCTGTGGGCCGTCTTCGGCCGCATCGCGGGCAGCGCCGCTCCCGCGGCCAGTGCCGTCTCCGATTTCGAGGCCCTCGTGGCTCGCCTCGGGGAGAAGGGCGTGACGGTTCGCGGCCTGTACGACGTCTCGGGCCTCCGGGCCGGCGCGGACGTCATGGTGTGGGTCCATGGCGCAAAGCCGGAGGACCTCCAGCAGGCCGTCCGGGACATCCGGCGCAGCGAGCTCTTCGCGGGCACGGAGCAGACTTGGAACGCGATGGGCGTGCACCGCGAGGCCGAGTTCGCGAAGAGCCACACCCCGGCCTTCTCCCGCGGGGTCGAGCCGAGCACGTGGCTCACGGTCTACCCCTTCGTCCGCTCCTACGAGTGGTACCTCCTCCCGTCGGAGGAGCGCTCGCGGATGCTGCGCGACCACGGCATGCTCGGCCGCGACTTCCCCCAGGTCATCTCGAACACGGTGTCCGCGTTCGCGCTCGGCGACTGGGAGTGGATCCTCGCGCTCGAGGCGCCCGAGCTCGTCGACCTCGTCGACATGATGCGCCACCTGCGCTACACGGACGCGCGCAACCACGTGCGCGAGGAGATCCCGTTCCACACCGGCCGGCGCATCTCCGCGGACGAGGTCGCCGAGGTCCTCGCGTGACCGCGCCTGCCGCCGACGCGCCAGGCTCGCTGCCAGTCAGCACCGCGATCAACCCGGTCACCGAGGCCGGGCGGATGGAGCCGAAGGCCTACGACGCTGTCCTCCTCGCCTCGTTCGGGGGGCCGGAGGGCCAGGACGACGTCATCCCGTTCCTGCGCAACGTGACCCGCGGGCGCGGGATCCCCGACGAGCGCCTCGAGGAGGTCAGTCACCACTACCGCGCCTTCGGCGGGGTGAGCCCCATCAACGGCCAGAACCGCGAGCTCAAGGCCTCGCTCGAGGCCGAGCTTGACGCGCGCGGGATCGAGCTGCCGATCTACTGGGGGAACCGCAACTGGGACCCCTACATCCCCGAGACGCTCCAGCGGATGTACGACGACGGCCACCGCCGGGTGCTCATGGTCACGACCAGTGCCTACTCGTGCTACTCGAGCTGCCGCCAGTACCGCGAGGACATCGGCGTAGCGCTCACCGAGACCGGACTCGCCGGGCGGCTCGAGGTCGACAAGGTCCGCCAGTACTTCGACCACCCGGGCTTCGTCGAGCCGTTCGTCGAAGGCACGACGGCGGGGCTCGCCCAAGTGCGCGAGGCGCTCGACGCTGTGGACGGCTCGCGCGACAGCGAGATCCGCGTGCTCTTCGCGACCCACTCCATCCCGACGCGGGACGCCGAGGCTGCCGGGCGCTCCGGCAGCGAACCGCGCCGGTTCGAGGGCGGCTCCGCCTACGTGGCGCAGCACCTCGCGAACGCGCGGGCGATCATGCAGGCAGTTGCCGGTGGGAGCGACGCCGCCGACCTCGGCTGGGACCTCGTGTACCAGTCGCGCTCGGGCGCTCCGCACGTTCCCTGGCTGGAGCCGGACATCAACGACCATCTCGAGGCGATCGCCGCCGGGGACGGCGACGGGCCCTCCGTCAAGGGCGTCGTCATCGTGCCCCTCGGGTTCGTGAGCGACCACATGGAGGTCGCGTGGGACCTCGACACCGAGGCCCTCGAGACGTGCGAGAAGCTGGGCATCCAGGCCGTCCGCGTCCCGACCCCTGGGGTCCACGGCAAGTTCGTCGCGGGCCTCGTGGACCTCATCCGCGAGAGGACGTCCGAGGAGACCGTCGCCGACCGCCCCCACGTGACGGATCTGGGCCCTTGGTACGACGTGTGCCGACCCGGGTGCTGCGAGAACTTCCGGGGGGCGAAGCCGGTGATTGCCGAGGCCGGAGTGGAACTCGCCGGGGCCGGCGCCGGGGCCGGGGCTGCGCCCGGAGAACAGGACGAATCCTGACCATGTCCGTACGCATCGGGACGCGCGGGAGCGCCCTTGCGCTCACGCAGACTCAGCAGACGGCCGAACTGCTCGCGGCCGTCGGCGGCTTTGAGACTGAGCTCGTCCGCATCAAGACCGAGGGCGACGTCCGCACCGGTTCCCTCGCGCAGCTCGGCGGCACCGGCGTGTTCGTCGCAGCCCTCCGCGAGGCCCTCCTCGCCGACCGCTGCGACGTCGCGATCCATTCGCTCAAGGACCTCCCGACAGGGGGGACGCCAGGCCTCGCGGTCGGCGCAATCCCCGCGCGGGCCGACGTGCGCGACGTGCTGTGCGCTCGGGACGGGCTCACTCTGGCCCAGCTCCCGGCTGGGGCGAGGGTCGGAACAGGCTCGCCGCGGCGCGCAGCTCAGCTTCGGGCCGCGCGGCCCGACCTCGAGGTCCTCGACATCAGGGGCAACGTCGACACCAGGCTCGGCCGCGTTCCCGGTCTCCCCGGCAACGCCGCAGACGCCCCGGGCGACCTCGACGCCGTCGTCCTCGCCGCGGCGGGCCTGACGCGCTTGGGGCGCACCGACGTCGTGACCGAATACTTCGAGCCCGACGTCATGCTCCCGGCCCCGGGCCAGGGCGCGCTCGCGGTCGAATGCCGCCTCGACGACGCACCGGCGCGTGAGAACGGCGACCTCGTCCAGCACGCCGTGCAGGGGGTCCTCGCCCAGGCTCTCGCCGCCATTGACGACGCCGATACCCGGCTCGCCGTGAGCGCCGAGCGCGCGCTCCTCGCGCGGCTCGAGGCCGGCTGCGCCGCCCCCGTCGGCGCGCTCGCCCGGCGCAAGGGGAGCCTCCTCTACCTCGATGCAGTCGTGTGCTCGCCGGACGGGAAGCAGAGCGTCCGGCTCAACAAGGCGACCGACGGCCTCACCGACGTGGGCGCCCACCTGCTGGGCATCGAGCTCGCGGAGGAGCTGCTGGCCCGTGGCGTCGCCGACTTCGCGGAGCTGGGCGCCTGAGCATGACGGCGGACGGTTCGGCGGGAGGCAGCCTCACGGGCCGCCGTGTGCTCCTGACCCGGAGCCCGGACCGAGCCGGGGCGATGGCGGCTGCGCTGGCCGCGGCCGGTGCCGAACCGCTCCTCCTGCCGCTCATCGACTTCGAGCGGACGCCCGACCGCGAGGGATTCGCCGAGGCGATGGGCGGGCTTCGGGCGGGTGAGTATGCCTGGCTCGTGGTCAGCAGCATCACGACCGTCCGCGCACTCAAGGCCTACTCGCTCGAGCACGGCCTTCCTCTCGCTGAACTCGTGCCGGAGGACGTCAAGATCGCCACGATCGGCCCCTCCTCGCGACAGGTTCTCGAGGCCGAGGGTCTGCGGGTTGACCTTGCCCCGAGCGGCAGCCAGTCAGCCGAGGGCCTCCTCGGAGCGTGGGCGTACTCGGACGACGGCGGAGCCGCTGGGGCCGACGGCGCGGGCGCGACCCGCGTGCTGCTGCCCCAGAGCGACCTCGCGGCGCCGACTCTCGCCGAGGGGCTCGAGGCCCGTGGGTGGGCCGTGGATACCGTGACGGCCTACCGGACCGTCGACTATCCGGCAGACCCGCAACGCCGCCTGACCGCGGAGCTTGCCGTCGGGGCCGAGCCGGCCGTCGCCGTCGTCCTGACGCCGGACGAGGCGCGCGCCCAGCTCGCTGAGGGCACCCTCGACGCCGTGGTCGCGGCGTCGCCCAGTGCCGCACGGCGCATCCACGCGACCCTGCGCCCCCTCGAGGGCACGCGTCTGGTCGCCATCGGGCAGCCGACTGCCGAGGAGCTTCGCTCGCTCGGGGTTGTCGTCGCCGCGACGGCCGAGAGACCCACGCCAGAGGGGATTGTCGCGGCCGCCATTCACGCACTATCCGAGCACCGGAAGGACAATTCATGAGCTTCCCCCGTCACCGTCCTCGGCGCCTGCGCCAGACGCCCGCGCTGCGCCGGCTTGTCGCCGAGACCCGGCTGCATCCGGCTGAGCTCATCCTGCCTGCATTCATCCGGGAGGGGATCACGGAGGCCGCGCCACTCCAGTCGATGCCCGGCGTCGTGCAGCACACGACCGACACGCTCAAGCGCGCGGCTGCCGAGGCGGCCGAGCTTGGTCTGGGCGGCATCATGCTCTTCGGGGTGCCCGAGGAGCGGGACGCGTCCGGTTCGGCGTCGCTCGATCCGGACGGAGTGCTGAACGCAGCCATCCGCAGCGTGCGCGCCGAGGTGGGAGACGAGCTCGTCGTCATGAGCGACGTGTGCCTCGACGAGTTCACCGACCACGGGCACTGCGGGGTGCTCGACGACCAGGGCCGCGTCGACAACGATGCGACCCTGGAGATCTATGCCCGGATGGCCGTCGCGCAGGCCGAGGCAGGCGCGCATGTTCTCGGCCCCAGCGGGATGATGGACGGCCAGGTCGGCG
>NZ_DAIUJO010000081.1:0-16638 GCF_036848755.1 Sinomonas sp.
ACCTCCGCAGGGTCCGCACCCTGCCGAGCTGACGGCGCAACGGCTGGAGGGGCAGCTCAGTCGCGGACGCTGATCCCCAGCTGCTCCGCCATCGCCTCGGCTAGCTCGGCCGCCTGAAGACCGCTCACGATCGCGCCGCGGAGCCCGGGGATCCCGGCAACCCTGCCCAGACGGGCGCCCCGCAGGTCCACATGCCGGAGCTCGGCCCCCGTGACGTCAAGCGTTTCAAGGGTGCAGCCCTCGAACGCGACGCGCGTCGCCTTGGCCCGACCGAGGTCGAGCTCCCCGATCACGCAGTCTTCGAACAGCACATCGGTGAGCTCGGCCGCGCGGAGGTTGACGAACCCGAGCTTGCACCCGCGCACGAGGGCCCCGGACCACGTCGTGTCGTACAGCTCTCCCGAACCGATGCGGGAGGCGAGCAGCTCGACGTCGCGGAACCGCGAGCGCGGAGCATCGAGGCTCGGCGCCCCGAGGCGTTCGATCCGGGTCTCGACGAACGACGCTCCGGCGAGGTCGGCGCCGTCCGCCGTCACGTCGCCCAGCGTGCATTCGACAAAGGCGACCCCGGCCAGCCGCCGCTCGGTGAGGTCGACGCCGTCGAACGCGAGGCCTTCGGCCCGCTCGCCGGGACCGAGGTCGCCGGCGTATCCGGGCACGAGGCCGTTGAGGCGCAGTTCGCTCATCCGGGGACGGGCGGACTCGGCACGGGGACTCACCCGCCGATCCTAGTCCGCCGTAGGCTTGGGGCCATGAGGATCGCCGTGCTCGATGACTACCAGGGCGTTGCCGCCCGGTTCGCGGACTGGGATTCGCTGGGCGGGGACGTCACCTTCTTCGCGGAACACCTCGGGCACGACGACGACGCGGTCGTGGCCGCGCTCGACGGCTTCGACGTCGTGGTCGCGATGCGGGAGCGGACGCCACTGCGCTCCGAGCGCCTCGAGCGCCTCCCGAGGCTGCGGCTCATCGTCTCGACCGGGCGGCGGAACGCCTCGATCGACCTCAAGGCGACCGCGGCCCGCGGGATCACAGTGTGCCATACCGGGTACGTACCCGCCCCGGCCGCCGAGCTCACGTGGGCGCTCATCCACGCGGCGTCGCGGAGGCTCGACGTCGAGCTCGGCGCGATCCGCTCGGGCGGATGGCAGACCACCGTGGGCCGAGGCCTCGAGGGGCGGCGGCTGAGCGTGCTCGGCCTCGGCAATCTAGGTTCGCGCGTCGCGAAGGTGGGGCTCGCGTTCGGCATGGACGTTGTCGCATGGAGCCAGAACTTGACCGAGGAGCGGGCAGCCGAGGTCGGAGTCCGCCGTGTCGAGAAGGACGAGCTGTTCGCGACCGCGGACATCCTCACGATCCACCTTGTCCTCTCGAAGCGCTCGCGCGGGATCGTCGGCGCGAGCGAGCTCGCCCTCATGCGCCCTGACTCGATCCTCGTCAACACCTCCCGGGGCCCGCTGGTCGACGAGGGTGCGCTCCTCGACGCACTCGCCCACCAGCGCCTCGGACTCGCCGCCCTCGACGTCTTCGATGTCGAACCGCTCCCCGCGGATCACCCGCTGCGCCGGGAGCCGAGGGCGGTCCTCACGCCACATATCGGCTACGTGACCCAAGAGCAGTACGAGATCTTCTATCGGGACGCGGTCGAGGACATCGCGGCGTTCGCGGCCGGCTCGCCCATCCGGATCATGGAGCTGCCTTAGCCTGGCCCACGCCGTCGCGCCCCGTCTGGGTCCCAGCCTTGCGCCGTCACGTCCGCAGGGTCCGTCGGTCGCCCGACCGTGCGGACGTGACGGCGCAACGGGGTGGTGGGTGCGGAGGTGACGGCGCAACGGGGTGAGGCGCTGCGGGGGTCAGCACGGCGGGGGTCAGCGCTGCGGGCGACGGCGCGGCCCGACAAGAAGCCGCCGCGGCAGCACGTGGCTGAGGAGCGCGACGGCCTTGTACCGCCTCGAGGGGATCGAGACGGCCTTCCCGCGGAGGTTGTCGAGCAAGCCCTCGCGCACGACGCGCGATGCGCGCAACCACAGGAACGGCGGGATGAACTGCTTCGTCATCCCCATCCGCTCGTGGAACTCGGTGTGCACGAACCCCGGGCACAGGGCCGTGACGAGAACTCCCTCCCGCCTGTAGTGCATATTGGCCCAGCGGCTGAACGAGACGATCCACGCCTTCGCTGCGGAGTACGATCCGCGCGGCAGATAGGCCGCTATCGAGGCGACATTGATGATGCGCCCCTCCCGCCGAGCCGTCATCGCACCGAGTGCCGCGTGACACAGGCTCATCGTCGCCTCGACGTGCAGTCTCAGGTGCCGGACCTCATCCTCGAGGGGGTTCCGGTCGAAGTCGTGGAGCAGGCCGATTCCCGCGTTGTTCACGAGGATCCCGATCGGGCGCGCCGGGTCTGCGACGCGGCCGACGACGGCGGAAAGCTGGGCTTGGTCGGTCAAGTCGGCGGCCAGTACCTCGACCTCGACGCCGCAGCGCGAGCGCAGCTCCGAGGCCAGGCGTTCGAGCCGCTCGCGATCGCGCGCCACGAGCACGAGGCCGTGACCTTGGTCAGCGAGCTGGCGCGCGAATTCGGCTCCGAGGCCGGAACTCGCGCCGGTGATGAGCGCCGTGGTCATGTCGCCCAGCCTAGTCGCGTCCCTGTGTCAAGCCGCGCCTTTGTTGGACCGACACAAAGATGAGCACCTCCGCGCGAGACTTCCGGCGGTCAATCTGTAGGATTCCGCCAAAACGATGGCACTGCCCTTGACCCCTCCCGCACCGCAGAAAACGTACCCCAACAGGAATACTTGAACGCATGGACCGCATTGCTATCACCGGCTTCGGGGCCGTCAGCCCCCTCGGCACCGATGCGCCCTCGACCTGGGAGTCCCTTCGTGAGGGCCGGTCGGGCGTGTCAGTTCTCAAGGCTGACTGGGCCTCGGACCTCACCACCCGGATCGCCGGGACTGTCCCCGACTCCTTCACGGAGGCCCTCGCCGTGCGCGAGCTCAAGCGGCTCGACCGCTGTGAGCAGTTCGCCCTCGTGGCGGGCCGCGAGGCGTGGGAGATGGCCGGGCGTCCCGAGGTCGACGGCGACCGGCTGGGCGTGGTGGTGGGCACCGGCATCGGCGGCATCACGACGACGATCGCGCAAGAGCAGGTGCTCGAGGCGTCGGGGCCCCGCCGCGTCTCCCCCCACACCGTGACGATGCTCATGGGCAACGGACCGGCCGCTTGGCTCTCGATCGACTTGGGCGCGAAGGCGGGCGCACGCACCCCGACGAGCGCCTGCGCCTCCGGTGCGGAAGCACTCGCGATGGGACGCGAAATGATCCTTGCCGGCAACGCGGACATCGTCGTCGCCGGTGGAAGCGAGGCCGCCATCACGGGCCTCACACTCGCGGCCTTCGGCCAGATCCGGGCCCTTTCGAAGCGGAACGACGCGCCCGAAGCCGCCTCGCGCCCCTTCGACGCCGACCGCGACGGCTTCGTGCTCGGCGAGGGCGCCGCACTTCTGGTCCTTGAGCGCGAATCGCATGCCCGCGCCCGCGGGGCCGAGATCTACGCATACCTGGACGGCGCCGCCGTCACGTCGGACGCGTTCGACATCGTCGGCGCCGACCCGTCGAACCAGGCTCGGACGATGACGCTCGCACTTCGCGCCGCCGACTTCGCCCCGGGCGACATCGACTTCGTGCATGCCCACGCGACAGCGACCCCCACGGGCGATATCAACGAGTCCGAGGCCCTCGCCGAGACGGGGATCGATGCCCCGGTCACGTCGACCAAGTCGATGACGGGCCACCTCCTCGGCGCGTCGGGGTCCCTCAGTGCGATCGCGTCGGTCATGGCGCTCCGCGAGGGCGTTGTGCCGCCCACGACCAACGTCGCGACAATCGACCCGGCCATCAAGCTCGACGTTGTGGCCAACGTCAAGCGCGAGGTCGACGCGCGGGCCGCGATCGTGAATTCCTTCGGTTTCGGCGGCCACAACGCGGCGGTCGTCCTGAGCCGCGCGTAGCCGCTACGGCCTGGGCGCTCGCCTCGCTCGGCGGGCGAGCAGGCGCAACTGCAGGATTCGGACCGCGCCGGCGATCGCGACCAGGACGCCGCCCGCAACGGCCGCGATGAAGAGCGCGAGCCCGAGGGGAACGTAGCCGTCGAGGCCAAGGAACTGTACCCGGGCGGTGTCCTGGTTCTGCAGGAAGAACACAATCAGCAGGATGAGGACGATCAGCGCTACGACCACCGCGGCCCAGACGACGCCCGCGCGGGTGACAGGGGGCTCCTGACGCGGCGGCGCAGGCGTGGTGCGGGTAGCGTCCCGCGGAGGCTGCGGCTGGGCGCCATCGGGGCCGGGCTTCGGACCGGGGAGGGGTTCCTGAGGTGAAGACGGAGACTGAGGCTGCTGGCTCATGGTGCTCCTTTCATCGCGTGTCCTTCGACTATCGTTCCCCCGATTTCAGGATCTCGCACGATGCGGGCCGTGAATCCGGCGCCACGGAGCAGGGCCGCCGTCGCCGAGGACTGGTGCCGGCTCGTCTCGATCAGGAGCGTGCCGCGGGGTGCGAGCCATTCCCGCGCATTCGCCACCACGCGGCGCTGGACAGCCAGCCCATCGTCGCCGCCGTCGAGCGCGGCCAGGGGCTCGTAGTCCCGGGCTTCGGGCGGCATGAGGGCGATCGCTTCGCTTGGCACGTAGGGCGCGTTGGCGGCGACGACGTCGACGCCTCCCCTGAGGCCCAGGGGAAGCGCGTCGAAGAGGTCTCCGCAGAAGGAGCGCCCCCCGTACGCGGCGATGTTTGCCGCCGCGACCTCGACGGCGACAGGGTCGATGTCCGCCGCGTACAGCTCGATCCCCGGGACGGCGTGCGCCACGAGCGCCCCAATCGCCCCGCTCCCGCAGCAGAGGTCGACGACGACGGCAGGCCGGCTCGCCGTCGTCCGCGCAAGGGCGGCGGCCTGCCGCGCAAGGAGCTCGCTTCGGCGCCTCGGCACGAAGACGCCCGGTGCGACGCCGATCCGGAGGCCCCCGAACTCCGCCCATCCGAGGACGTACTCGAGGGGCTCGCCCTCGGCACGTCGCTGGACGAGCGTCTCGAGCCGTCCGGCGTCGTCGCCCGCGGCCTCGCGCAGCAGGCGGGCCTCGTCTTCGGCGAATACGCACCCGGCGGCACGCAGACGAGCGGCGAGAGGGTCCCCTGCGTTCCCGCCGGAGGGCTCGGCCGCCTCTGGCCATGGCATGGTCACGGCGATAGTCTGCCATCACCCGTCGGGCCAACGTGGCCCTCAACGTCAGGAGGAACCATGGCAGGGCACACCTATAGCGTCTCCGAGATCGTCGGGACCTCCCCTGACGGCGTCGACCAAGCGGTCCGCAACGCCATTGAAACCGCGTCCCAGACGCTGCGGAACCTCGACTGGTTCGAGGTCAAGTCGGTCCGGGGCCATATCGAAAACGGCAGCGTCGCGGACTGGCAGGTCACTGTCAAGATCGGCTTCCGCCTCGAGCGCTAGGGGCTGCCTTCCGCTCAGCCGCTCGCCACAGCGCGCCGATTGCGCGCCGGCCCGATCCGTTTCCGGCTCTGTGCCGAGCGGCTGAGCGTCTCCTTCTCCTCGAGCTCGAACAGCTCGTTCCACGGCTGCTTGAGCCGCATCGCGAGCGCAATCGCAAGTTCTTCGCTCAGCCTGCCCATGCCGCCTGTCTCAAGCAGATGGATCGTGGTCTGCGAGCGGTTCACCAGGAACGCGAGCTGCTTCTGCGAGAGGTTCTCCTGCCTCCGCCATCTCCGCAGCATCGCAGGGTCCTTGACCTTCATGCGGCTCTCCTTCCGGATGGTCGCCGGGGACCCCGTCGCAGGGTCTCCCCACACCCTGAGCCCATCCTACAAGTTAAATTAAGCGAACTGTCAATTACTTGTTGAGCCCACAAGCGGTTCAGCCCGCTCCTTTGCGGGCAGGATGTGTGTGTAGGTTGTTGCCTGTCGGGTGTGTCGCACGCATGAGGAGAGAGCCGAGCCGTGAACGAGCCGTTGAGCCTGCGCGACTTGGTCGAGGCTGCCGCCGCGAAGCGTGACGCCTCTGGCCTGCGTCTCGCGGAGATCGCGGAGGCTGCGGGCTTCAAGATCACCGTCACCACCATCAATGCCATCCGGCAGGGAACATACAAGTCCAAGCCGCGTCCGAACACCATCCGGGCGATCGCCTGGCTCGCCGGCGTCACCGACGACGTCGCCTTCACGGCAGCCGGCCAGCCCGTTCCCGGGCCCCCGTTCGCCGACGAGCTTCCGCCGGGCGTGGACAACCTCCCGCCCAAGGCGCGCCGGGCCGCGATCGAGATGCTCCGCGCCCTCGTCGACCTGAATCGGGGCGCCTTGGAGTCGCTGTCGGGAACGAACGACGACGACGCCCTGCCGCCGTCGTGGCAGCGCCTCGCCGCCTACAGCGGCCCGGGCGGCCACCTCGAGCGTGAACGTGAATGGTCCGACCGGGGTGAAGAATCGCAAGGTCCAGCCGACAAGGAGTGAGGGGCCGCTCGGCCAGGAATGTCGGTCCCGTTCCATAGTCTGGCCTCGTGTTCAGTCCTTGGGGGGCGCTGCGCGAACTGACTCACGTAACCCTGCATTTCATCCTCATGCCGGACGGCGCTCTGGCCCGGACCGACGGCCGCGGACGAATCTGGCTCGACAAGCGCCTCCAGCAGGCAGAGCGTCGCTGCGCCCTCACGCACGAGCTCGTTCATCTCGAGCACGGGCACACGAGCTGCCAAGGTCCGCGGGTCGAGCGGCGGGTCAGGGAGGAGACTGCCCGCCGGCTCGTTCCGTTCGAGCGTCTCGTCGAGGCGTACCGCTGGACCCAGCACCCCACGGAGCTCGCGGACGAGCTCTGGGTGACGGTCGACGTCGTGCACGACCTGCTCGCAGCCCTCACCGACGCCGAGCGCGCGGCCCTTGCCGCCTCGAGCGCGAGGCTCCCCTGATCCAACGGGAACTCCTGTTCAGCCCTGCAGGAGCGCGAGCGCCTCCTCTTGCGAGAGCTTGGTCTGCCGGTATTCCTTGAGCAGGACCTCGAGCATTGCGTCCGCCCGGTCAGGGGTTTCGGCTCCCATCGCGTCCCCCGCGAAGGCCACGCGGAAGTTGTGCGCGTACGCGTCGGAGGCCGTCTGGGCGAGGCAGAGGTGCGTCGACACGCCGGCGAGCAGCAGCTGTTCGATGTCCCAGATGCGCAGCCGCTGCAGGAGGTCCGTACCCCAGAAGGCACTGTCTCGCCGCTTGACGAGCTGCGGAAGTCCCGCCGAATCCAGCTCGGGGAGCAGGTCCGCCTGCTCGGTGCCGCAGAACGCGAAGCCTTGTTCGTCGTCGAGCATCGAGAGGGTCCAGGTCGAGCAGTCCCGCTCGTGCTCGGTCCGCAGCAGGAGGATCCGGGAGCCGCTCTCGCGCGCCGCGGCGATGAGCTGGTTGCACGCTCCCACCAAGCGGTCCCGGTCTGCGGCCAAGGCGCCGTTCTCGAAGAAGGCGTTCTCCATGTCGATGACGAGTAAGGCGGTCTTCATGAGGGCGTTGTACCCACACACCGCGCGCTCACGCGGACGCGAGCGGATGACGCCGTCAGGAACGGTTGGCCGCGTGGTCGACCGGCACATTCTGGGTGGGCCCTGTGGGTCTCGAACCCACGACCCGCGGATTAAAAGTCCGCTGCTCTACCAACTGAGCTAAAGGCCCCGACCGGCGCAGGCCGGTCACTCAGTACTCTAGCGCAGCAGGACCTCCCAGCACTCTCGGCTACCGGCGGATCGCGTGGGCAGGCGCGCGCAACAGGAGTACCGTACTTGGCATGAGCGAGCATCCAGGAGGTCCCGGAAACGGCACTGGTCCGGTGAGGCCGCACAAGCCGAAGCCCTTCGCACCCCTCGACTTCGAGCCCTTCGCAGGCGGAGCGGACCCCGCCCGGGTCTCGGAAGCCGCGCACCTCGCTGCGCAGGCCCTCGTTCGGCGGGGACGCGAGAGCGACGATCCCGAAATCACCCGGAGGCTTGTCCGGCTCGCCGACGAGCAGGGCCTCGACGCGATCGCCGAGATGTGGGCCGAGAGCCCGGCACGCTCCCTTCCCGGGGCCTTGTGGCGCCTCTACGCGCTCCGCGCGGCCACGCGCAGCGACCCCGAGCGCATCTCGGTCTACTTCAAGGCCGGCAAGGACACCGCACAGGTCTCGCACGCCGTCGCCGGCGTCGCCGAGCCGCCCGGCGCCGACGAACTCACTGTCATGGCCGACGCCATCCTCTCGGGGGCGTTCGACGGCGACTTCGACGTCGCGCTCGAGCGCTCGGCGGCCTTCTGCCGAGTCGTCGCGCTGGGACAGGCGAAGCTCGCGGACAGCGCCGAGTGGGGCAACGCGCAGCACGCGACGAAGCTCACCCGAAACGCGCACCAGCTCGTCAAGACTGCCGAGGATCTCGAAGCCTCGGCCAAGGCGTGGCGGCGCGGCCAGCTCGACTGACAGCAGACCCGTAGCCTCTGCTCCCCCGCGGAGTCAAGGTTGACTACCGCAGAGGCCCGTAGAAGACTGAAGGTGGCGTCGGACCGCGGTAGCCCCGGGCTCCAACTTTTAGCCGCTTCGAGCGGCCTTCCGCCGAGAGGCGCTCCCGGTTCGGCGCTCCTAACTTGTTCAGGTGATCCTGATCCGTTCGTGAAGGCTCTGTGGCAACGCCGCGGAGCCTTCACGCTGCCCCGCACGAAGCAAAGGAAAGCGCGCCCGGGTGCCATGTTCTCCCGCCCCCATGTGAGCACCTCGGGCGCGCTTCCGGGCCGCGCTGCCTCCCCCGGCGCCGCGGAGCGCCTCGGGCACCCCCTGCCCGTTGCCGGCGCCCATCCGCGACAAGTAGCCACGGCCTCCTGTCAGGCTAGAGGCGGCGGCGAGCGGGTACGTGGACCACAAGTAGCTTCTCCGTGCTGGCGGCGGGTGAGCCTCAGTGGACTCGGCTCGGGGAGGCGTCCCTACTGGTCGCCGCGGACGAGCTCGAACAAGGCCTTGCGTGACGCCGCGTTGGTCTTGCGGAGCGCGTTCGAGATATGGCTCTCCACAGTCCGGACGCTCAGGCCGAACTGGTCGGCAATCTCCTGGTTGCTGCGGCTGCCGGCGAGCAGGGCAATCTCGCGTTCGCGATCGGTGAGGCTCAGATACGGGACGCCCGGCTCGAACACGATGAACTGCCCCTCAGGCCGGTGCTTCCTCATGAATCGCTCGGCTGCGCGCTCGATCGCCGTCACAATCGGGCCTCCGTGACTGCTCACCCTGTGCTTCCGGACGGCACCCCGCAAGAGCATGGCGATCTGATACGTATCTCCGTCGGGCTCGTATTGGTCGGGGAACCGGTCGAGCACTTCGACGTCACCCGCCAGGACGGCGGTGGCAAGGCGGAGGAGCTGATCGTGCGCCGTGATGCCCTGTTCGCGCAGGATCTTCTCAAGGCGGGCCTTCACGCGCGGGGTCGGGAGGAGGCATAGCGCAAAGAGCCCGGAATACACGGCCTCGAGGATGAAGCCGTGCGCCTTCTGATCAGCCAGGAGCGCGCTCGCTCGCTGGTCGAAGGCCTCGGCACTCGGGGGCTTCCGCGCCACCAGCTCGTAGACGCCCTTGCCGATCCCTGGGAGCGGCCCCACGTCGGGTGCCTCGGTCGCCTGCTCTCCGAGGGATGACGACGCCGCGTCGGCCCGGAGCGCCGAGAGCCGCAGCATCGCGTTGTAGAGCGCGCCGAGGAGGAAGCCCGGACGTTTCAGCGAGAACGCCCAGCCCATGAGGTATTCGGCCTCATCGAACAGGCCACGCGAGAGGAGCGCGAGGGACGCCACGTAGCTCTGCGTGACGAGGGTGAACTGGTCCACGTTGCGGAGCGCCGCGCGCCGCCGTCCGAGGGAGTACGCGATGGCTTCGTCGACGCGGCCGCTCGCGAAGAGGGCCAGACCCCGGATGAGTGCCTCGAAGCGGGGCAGCGTGTCGAAGCCCTCGGCACCGTCCACCGCTGCGAGCGCGGCGTCGGGTTTCAACCTGAACAGCTCGAGCAGACCGCGCGCGACGGCGATGACACCGCTCGTGGCCTGCCGCACGGGCAGGCGGGCGAATTCGGCGTCGAGGTCCTCGGGCATCTTCGAGAACTGGACCCCGATCAACAGGCTGAAGGCCCGAGCCTCCTCAGCCCAATCGGGCTGCGCCTTGGCGAAGTCCTCGAGGATGGCGAGTCCTCCGGCGAGGTCGCCCCCGTCCATCATCGTCCAGAGCGCCCTCGTCATGCTGAAGAACAGGAGATCCGCGGGCGCGCTTCCCGCGGGGTCGGTGAGTTCGAAGACGCGGCGAATGCGGTGGCGGTCGATCGCGCCTCCCCAGTAGACCCGGAGGAAGGCCACCGCATTGGTCATCGTCCTCTCGGCCTCCCACGCGGCGTAGTAGAGCTGCTCGACCGATTCGAGCCGCTTGTGGAAGTAGCGGACGGTCGCGGCGTGGCTGCTGAACTGCTCCTCCCTCAGCGCCGTGAGCTCCGCGGCGGCCGAGCCGTCCGAGGGTGCACCCTCGTCCCCGCAGCGCGCCGCGTCCAGCCCCCCGGTCAGGGAATCACGGAGGATCTTGCGCGAGTTCAGCACATGGCCCGCGAGGTAGTCCTCGATGACAGGAGGGAACACGGACGCGAACAGCTGACCCTCGGGACCGGGGACAGCAGAGACGAGCCGCCGGTGCTCGAGGCTGTCGAGGACGTCCGCGCCCACCGAGGCGGCAAGCTCGGGGGCGGGCGTGGGGCCGAGGACGGCCATCGTCGTGAGCGCCTTGAACTCCTCCGGCCGCAGACCGTGGAGCATGGCCTCGACGGTCGCGTGGAGGTGTTCGTTCATGAGCGAGCCACCCGTCATCGCGTACTTCCCGTCCCGGAGGACGAGTCTCTCGCTCAGGACGGCCGTCTCGACGATGCGCACGGCCAGGCGCAGGTTGCCGCCCGACTTCGCGAGGATGCGGGCTGGCACGTCGACTTCGGCGGGCGCGCCCAGCATCTGGAGCACGAGTGCGTTGACCTGCTCATAGCGCAGCGGGGCGAGGGCCACGGTCGCTTCGGGCCAGCGGCCGAGGACGACGGCGGGGATCCGGGACTCGAACGGCACGTCACCCATGGTCACGACGAGCGGCACCTCGGTGCGCTTCTGCACGATGTCGATGACGGCGAGGGACTCGCGGTCCAGGCTTTCGATGTCGTCGACGACGATGACCCGCGACCCAATGCGCGAGACGTGCTCGGAGAGGAGGTCGGCGATACCGAGGATGCCGGCAGCGCGGGGACGTAGGTCGATTCCCATCGAGATGATCCCGGCGAACGGCACCTCGGCCAGCGATGGCGTGGCGAAGACGGAATACACGCGTGTGCCGTGCCCCTCGAGCTCATCGACGACCCGCTTGGCCACGGAGGTCCGGCCGCTTCCCGGCGCCCCCACGATCCGAACCCCGAGATTGCGCGCGACATAGCGCAGCACACGGTCAGTGACCTGCTCAAACAAGACTGAAGACCTTTCGCTGTTGTCTGCCCCCCAGCAGCCTTCGGCCTCGAGCCGAAGGCTGTGACCCTCGTGCTTGGAAGGAGAAGGATGACGCAAACACCGCGCGCACTGCTTCTGGACGAAAGTAAGGGCTTGGTTGGTGGTCTCCGTGGGACACGAGCCGTTTCTCCGTGGAAATAGCTTGGCAACTACGTGGTAGGGCGGCGGGTGGCATCAGTGCTCGGCCTCTCAGCTCAGCAAACAGGTTCCCCTCGCATTCTGAGTACCACCCGTCGGGGCCATGACGCGGTTTTCCCGGATACATGACGGCTCAGGGCCGTCCCAGCCGAATTCATTTTGTTCGCGTAGCATGCGTCATGCCGGCCGCCGCCGGACCCGTGACCCGCCGTATGGCCCGCACCCCCGGAGAAACCATGAAGCTGCGCCTCTTCCCCCAGGAGACGGCCGCGCTCGAACTCCTCGCGGATCTCGCGCAACAGTCGGTACTCGCGGTCCAGGTGCTCTCGGAGATGTTCGGCGCACCCCGGGAGGAGCACGAGCGGATCTTCGAAGAACTCATGCACATCGATCGGCGCGCGACCGAGCTCCAGCGCTCGCTCCTGACCCAGCTGCGCACGAGCTTCGTCAACCCGCTCCCCCGCGAGGACCTCCTTGACCTTTCCGAGGGTCTCGGTGCGGCCATGGAGCATCTCGTGGCCGTCGGGGAGATCACCCTCGTGAACCGGCTCGACCGCCCCGCGCGCGAAGCGTCCGACCAGCTGGAGATTGTGAACCGTCAGGCGGAGCTCACCGTCGGCGCGATGCGGGGCCTGGGGCAGCTCGACGACCTCGAGGACTACTGGATCGAGATGATCCGACTGGCCAAGAGGGCAAATCACACCCACCGGCTGTGGGGCGCCAACGCCATGCGCGAGCTCTCGCTCAGTGCGTATGCCCGGAGCATCGAGATGGCGAGGGCGCTTCTCGATGCGGCGCACGCGCTCAAAGACGTCGGCGCCAACGTAGGCCGGATCATCGTCAAGGAGTCTTGAGGTGACCATCGCGCTGCTTGTCGCGGTGGTCGTGTTCACGTCCGTGTTCGGGTTCCTCAACGGATTCCGCGACGCCTCGAACGCCGTGGGCCTCACCGTCCGCACGCGCGCACTCACGCCGAGCATCGCCGTCGTCCTCGCCGCAGTCTTCAACGTCATCGGCACGGTCACGAGCGCATGGCTCCTCAACTACTTCGGCGGCAGCTGGGTCACAGCGCCCGACGGCGCACGGGGCCTTGTCGTGCTGCTCGCCACCGTGGTGAGCGCGAGCCTGTGGAACGTCTACCTCTGGTGGCGTGGCTACCCGTCGTCGTCCACGCACGCCCTCGTCGGCGGACTCGTCGGGGCAAGTCTCGCCGAGGTGCTTCTCGGCCACGCCCTTCAAAATGGCCTGGCAAACCTCCTGTGGCTCCAGGTATGGCTCCCGCTGCTCATCTCGCCGCTGCTCGCCTTCGGAGCCGCGTTCTTCCTCACGAGCTTCACCACGTGGATCGCCCGCTACAGCCAACCGAGCCAGGCCCACGCCACCCTGCGCGCCGCACAATCGGTGGGGACCGCGGCCGTCGCGTTCGGCCACGGGCTTCAGGACGGGCAACGCATCATTGCGGTCCTCGTCGTCGCGGCGATCGGAAACCAGACCGACTGGACCGCGATACCGGGATGGATCGTGGGGGTCGCCGCGCTCACCCTCGGCATCGGCACGCTCGCTGGGGGGTGGAGGGTCACGTACACCCTGAGCCACCGGCTCATCCGCACGGATCCCCTCCGCGGTTTCGTCTCCCAGCTCGTGACGACGCTCATGCTGTTCTTCGGTGCCCTGTGGCTCAAGTGGCCGCTCTCAACCACCCACACCGTGGCCGCGTCGATCCTCGGCGCGGGGAGCAACCAGAGCTACGCCGCCGTCAACGGCCGGCTGCTGACCCGGCTCGTTGCCTTCTGGATCGCGACTCCGCTCGCGGCAGCACTTCTGGGGCTCGTCCTCGCGCTCGCCCTCGACCCCTTCGCGCGATAGAGCCCGGCATGGCGTGAGATCTACCCGAAGCGGCCCGAGACGTAGTCCTCGGTCGCCTTCTCCTTCGGGTTGTTGAAGATCGTCGTCGTGTCCGCGTACTCGATGAGCTTGCCCGGCTTGCCCGTGCCGGCGATGTTGAAGAAGGCCGTCTTGTCCGACACGCGCGCTGCCTGCTGCATGTTGTGCGTCACGATGACGACCGTGTACTGCTCCTTGAGCTCGTTGATGAGGTCCTCGACCGCGAGCGTGGAGATCGGGTCGAGGGCCGAGCACGGCTCGTCCATGAGGATGACGTCGGGCTTGACCGCGATCGCGCGGGCGATGCAGAGGCGCTGCTGCTGGCCGCCCGAGAGACCGGAACCCGGCTTGTCGAGACGGTCCTTGACTTCGTTCCACAGGTTGGCGCCCCGGAGCGAGGACTCGACGATCTCCTGCGCGTCCGACTTCGAGAGCCGGCCGCCGTTGAGCTTTACTCCCGCCAGGACGTTGTCCCGGATCGACATGGTCGGGAACGGGTTCGGGCGCTGGAACACCATGCCCACGTGGCTGCGGACGGCCACCGGGTCGACTCCCGAGCCGTAGAGGTCATCCCCGTCGAGGAGCACCTGTCCCTCGACCCTGGCGCCCGGAAGGACCTCATGCATCCGATTGAGGGTGCGGAGGAAGGTCGACTTGCCGCAGCCCGAGGGCCCGATGAACGCGGTGACGGAGCGCGCGGCGATGTTGATGGAGACGCCCTCGACGGCCAGGAAGTTGCCGTAGTAGACGTTCAGGTCCTTGACGTCGATTCGCTTGGACATGCTTTCCTTCGGTTCGAAAGGGTCGATCGGGGGCGGCGCGCTCAGCGCCCGGTCTTGGGCGCGAAGACCCGTGCCACGAGGCGCGCCACGAGGTTGAGGATCATCACGAAGACGATGAGGACCAGGGCGGCACCCCACGCGCGCTGGATGCTCGGACCCGGGTTCGAGGGCGACGTCGGGTTGAGGATCTGGAAGTAGATGTACGTCGGAAGCGACGCCATCCAGTCCGAGAACACGTTGAAGTTGATCTTCGTCGCGAAGCCGGCCGTGAGCAGGATCGGCGCGGTCTCGCCGATGACGCGGGCGATGGCGAGCGTGACGCCGGATGCGATGCCCGAGATCGCGGTCGGGATGACGACCTTGAGGATGGTGCGCCACTTCCGCACCCCCAGCGCGTACGCCGCTTCGCGGAGCTCGTTCGGGACGATGCGCAGCATCTCCTCGCTCGAACGGACGACGACGGGGATCATCAGGACCGTCAGTGCGATGGCGGCAACGAAGCCGGTCTCCGTCCCAGGCCCGAAGATCGTGGCGAAGAGCGCGGCGGCGAAGAGGCCCGCGACGATCGAGGGAATGCCTGTCATGACGTCGACAAACAGGGTGATCGCCTTCGAGAGCCGGCCGCCCTGGCCGTATTCGACGAGGTAGATCGAGGTGAGCAGCCCGATCGGCACGGAGATGACCGTCGCCCACAGCGTGATGAGCAGCGTGCCGATGATCGCGTGGTAGATGCCGCCGAGCACCCGGCCGCCGGTGTTGACCGACTCGTTGTCCTGGATGCCGCTCACGCCATTCATCGACGTTCCGAGGAAGCCCGGCGTGAGAAGGCCCTTGATGCCGCCCTCGAGCACGGTCCAGATCACGGAGAACAGCGGCAGGACGACGATGATGAACGCGCCGATGACCAGACACGTGGCGAACTTGTCCCGTGCCTTGCGGCTGCCCTCGACCGCCCCGCTCCAGGCGACGTAGACGAGCGTGAAGATGACCGCCGCGAAGACGCCCAGCCCGAAGAGGTTGAAGCCGGTGAGGCTGGAGAGTGCCGCGCCCACGATGAGGCCGACGGCGAGCGAGGCCCACGGGGCATAGCGCGGAAGCCGGTTCCGGGTCAGGGAAGTACGGCGCCGAGAGGTCGCGATTGCTGTCATGTCAGTTCGCTCCCGAGAATTCCTTGTGGCGGCTGATGACCCAGCGGGCCACGATGTTGACCGCGAGGGTGAAGACGAAGAGAACGAGGCCGGCCGCGATGAGCGTGTTCAGGCTCAGACCGCTCGCCTCCGGGAAGTTGAGCGCTATCTCCGCGGCGATCGTCTGGTTGCCCGACTGGATGAGGCTCGCGATGAGCGGGCCCGAGGAGAGCACGAGGGCGACAGCCATCGTCTCGCCGAGCGCGCGGCCCAAGCCCAGCATGACGGCGCTGATGATCCCCGGACGCGCGAAGGGCAGGACAGCCATGCGGATCATCTCCCAACGCGTCGCGCCGAGGGCCAGCGCGGCCTCCTCGTGCAGCTTGGGGGTCTGGAGGAAGATCTCGCGGCAGACCGAGGTGATGATCGGGATGACCATGACGGCGAGCACGATCGAAGCCGTCAGGAGCGTCTTGCCGGTGGCCGAGGGGGGACCGCCGAAGATCGGGATCCAGCCGAGGGCCGAGGCGAGCCACGTGTATCCGGGCACGAGCGCGGGTGCGAGGAACGAGATGCCCCACGCGCCGAAGATGACCGACGGAATGGCTGCGAGCAGATCGATGAGGTACCCGAGGACCTGGGCGAGACGCCGCGGGGCGTAGTGCGAGATGAAGAGGGCGACGCCGATCGAGATGGGCGTGGCGATGAGGAGCGCAATGGCGGCGGCGATGACGGTGCCGACCACGAGCGGGAAGATGTAGGGCCAGAAGCCCTCCCCGTTCGCGATCTGGCTCGGCGGCGCGACGAGCGCGGGCATCGCCTGGACGACGAGGAACACGGCGACGGCCACGAGCACCACGAGAATGATCGCGCCCGCCGCGAGGGACGTGCCAGAGAAGACCTTGTCTCCCGTGGCGCCCCGACGGGACGACAGTGACCGGAGCCGCCCTTGGCTCTCTGGTGTCTTTGTCTGGGTTGCAGTCACATCTCGTCCCTTGGTCACGCGGGGGCTCTCATGGAGGGTTCTCGCCATCTTGACACGTCCTCTCTCACTCAGCGCAAGGCCCGCCCCGGCCAAAGCGGCCGGAGCGGGCTTGAGCTACCAGGAAGCGATCAGGACTTGACCTTGATCGAATCGATCAC
>NZ_DAIUJO010000082.1:0-16414 GCF_036848755.1 Sinomonas sp.
AGCTCTGGTCCGCGGCCAACATCAAGGTCTACGGCGGCGGCGTCGCCGAAGCCGAATTCCTGGGCGAGCTCGCACAACTGGTGGGCGAATACCGCTACTCCAACACCACCCGCAGCAGCTCCAGGCAGGGCACCTCCTACAGCCACGACGACGACCGCAAGGAACGCACCCTGGACGTCTCCGACCTCGCAGCCCTCCCCCGAGGAAGAGCGGTCATGTTCGCCTCCGGCGCCCCCGCCGCGCTGCTGGAAACCGTTCCCTGGATGAGCGGCCCCCATGCCGAGGCCGTGCGGGCCTCCATCGCCGCCCACGACCCCGCCAAGCTCCCGACACCTGGCGCAGCCAACCGTTGGATCGCCGCCGGGGCCACCGATGAATAGAGGGCTCGGGGAGTGGGACGACGAACTTGAGGACACGGCAGCCCCTGCGGGCGCTAGCGGGGAGGGCGGGAACGCGCCTGAGCTGTTCTACCGGAACGTTGCCGAGTTCGTCAGCAACAAGCTGGCTGTGGCATACCGCCGCCAGCTCAACGCCCAAAGCGGAGTCACGTGGTGCCCGCAATGGTGGAAGCACGCCGAAGCCATCGGCCGACTCGAAGCCCTCTGGCGCTCCTGGGAGCACCTGCGTCTGGACGGCACCACCGGCATGAGCATCTGGTGGCGCGACCACGCAGACCACCACATGAACGTCCTGCTCTCCGCCGACGGGCCCTTCAAAGGCTGCAGCCCCGACGACGGCCACCGCACCAAGCTCGTCCCACTGCCCTGCGAGGAACCACCCGCCGGACTGTTCTAGAACCGGCGAGCGGGTAGAGCTGCCCGTGCTCTGGGGGGTCGCTGAGCTCTACAGCGAGCTATGCCGCAGGCCTGGCGAAGGCGCGCCAAAGCCGCTCATGGCCAGCAGACTCATGCGGAACACTACGGGAGCCAGGTTGGAGAACCGCCTTCGGCGAGCTCGCCCGCTCGGGGGTGTCCAAGCGTGATGTAGTGCGACCTGGGAGAGGCGGCATGCGCTGCACGGTGCGTGTTGATGCCGGCTGCAGTCGAGCTGGGGGATCGGCTAGGTCCTAGGGAACTGCCGCCGCGGCGAGGGCTGCAACCCTGGATTGGCAGCTTCCCGGACGTGTGTTCGGCGCCGCTCCAAGGCGCGCCATCTTGGAAGGACGTCGGTGAGACGGACGGACCCATGGAGGGACCCATCCTATTGACAAAGCTGTGAGCTGCATCGCACTATCGATGCATAGCGATTAGCGCCCTGCATAAAGATTCCAGTCCTGAAGGGGCAGCAGAGGTCGCAAGACCAGAAGGTCATCCAGACAAAGGAGACGCAGATGACTTCACGCAAGGCCGTCCGCATTGGGTGTGCAGCAGTGGCAGCAGCTCTTGCTGCCTTGTCCCTCGCCGCATGCGGGCAGGACAGCTCGGCTTCGTCGACCGGCGGGAAGAAGGTGATCGGGGTCTCGGTCGCTGACCAGAAGTCACTGTTCTACGTGGCCGAGGTCGCCGGCATCAAGGACGAGGCGAAGAAGCAGGGCTACGACGTGAACATCACCTCGGCCAACAACGACTCCTCTGCTCAGGTCAAGCAGGTCAACGACCTCCTGACCAAGCAGGTGGGCGCCCTCATCTTCACGCCGCAGGATTCCACTTCCGCGGCTGCGGGCGTGCGGGCTGCGAACAACGCGAATGTCCCGGTGGTCGCTGTCGACGAACGCCCCGATCCGGGTCAGGGCAAGCTGGCCACCTACATCGCAACGGACAGCGTGAAGGCGGCCTACAACCTGTGCACCTGGATGTTCAAGCAGATCGGCGATCAGGGCGACATCGCCATCCTGCACGGCGTGCTGGGGTCTACTGCGGAGATCCAGCGGACGCAGGGCTGCCAGAAGGCGCTCAAGGAGACTCCGGGCATCAAGGTCGTGGCGGAGGCGACGGCGAACTGGGACGAGACCCAGGCGTTCAGCGCGACGCAGAACATCCTGACCGCGCACCCGGAGATCAAGGCGGTGTTCGGGGAGAGCGACGCGATGGCACTGGGAGCGGCCAAGGCGGCCAAGCAGGCCGGCAAGAGCATCTTCTCGGTCGGCATCGACGGCTTCCCGACCATGTTCGACGGCATTGCCAGCGGCCTCACACAGGCGACCGAGGCGCAGCAGCCGTACAAGATGGGGCAGATGGCGGTCGACAATGCGATCGCCCTGATGAACGGCAAGGGCGCGGACATCCCCCAGGAGCAGTACCAGGACACGGTGCTGATCGACAAGGACACGGTCAAGGACCACAAGGTCGAGGAGTTCTACGGCCCGAACGCCCGGTCGGCCCAGTAGCGCTTTCCCGGGCACGCCCAGCGCGGCGCTTGAACCGATAGACCCTTCGGCGGAGGCATCATGATGAGCAGCGAAGCAGAGCGAGGCGGTCTGGCAGGCGCCGGACTCGTCAAGGCCTACAGCGGAGTGACGGTCCTGAAAGGGGTGGACTTCAGGGTCCTGCCCGGGACCGTGGTCGGCCTGGTGGGGGAGAACGGGGCAGGCAAGTCCACCCTCAGCTCCATCATCACCGGAGTCGTCAGGCCGGACGGCGGGAGCATGCGCCTCGACGGGGAGGAGTACTCCCCGTCGAGCCCGGCCGAAGCTCTCCGGCAGGGGGTCTCCCTCATCCATCAGGAGACCCGCCTCATCCAGGACCTATCGGTCGCGGAGAACATCTTCCTTGGCCGCCTGCCCAGGAACGGCGGCCGGGTCGACTGGGAGCGGGCCCGCCGGGACGCCAAGACGGTGCTGGACTCGCTGGGAGTCGAGCTGGATGTGCGGCGTCCGGTCCGCGGACTGTCGATGGCCACCCAGCAGGAGATCGAGATCGCCAAGGCACTGAGCCGCCGTCCGCGGTACGTCGTGTTCGACGAGCCCTCCGCCTCGCTGGGGGAATCCGAGACCGAGCATGTGCTGGAGCGGATCCGTGCACTGAGGGCCAGCGGCGCGGGCGTGGTCTACATCTCCCACCGTCTCGACGAGGTGCGGGAGGTGGCCGATGAGATCGTCTGCCTCAGGGACGGGTCCAGAGTCGCCTCCTGGCAGAGGGGGGATGTGCCCAAGGAGGCCATCATCAACGCGATGGTCGGCCGGGAGTTCACCTACGAGCACGTCCCCCCCGAGCCCCGACAGGACAGGACGGTGCTCGAGGTGCGGGGGCTGGGCCGGCGCGGGGCCTTCGAGGACATCAGCTTCGACGTTGCTGCAGGCGAGGTCCTCGGCATCGCGGGGCTCGTCGGGGCCGGACGGACCGAAGTCGTCCGGGCGATCGCAGGAGTGGACCGGCCGGATGCCGGGGAAGTCCTGCTCGAGGGAAGGACCCTTCCCTGCAGCAGCCCGAGTTCTGCCATCAGGGCCGGCATCGTCATGGTCCCCGAGGACCGCAAGGGCCAGGGACTGAACCTCGACCGTTCTGCCGAGGAGAACCTGACCCTTCCCTGGGAGCGGGAACTGGCCGGCGCCGGCCTGGTGACCAGGAGGCTGGTCCGGAAGGTCGCAGCCGCCCAGCGGCAGCGCCTCGACGTGCGCGGGAACATGGCCCTTCCCGTGAAGTCGATGTCGGGCGGGAACCAGCAGAAGATCCTCATCGGCAAATGGCTGGTCAAGGACCCGAAGGTCCTCATCGTCGACGAGCCCACCCGCGGCGTCGACGTCGGCGCCAAGATGGCCATCTACGAGATCATCCGGAAGCTGGCCGCATCCGGCATAGCGGTCATCGTCGTCTCCTCCGAACTCGACGAGGTCCTCGGCCTCTCGCACCGCGTCCTGGTCATGTCCCAAGGCCGCCAGCGAGGCATCCTCCACCGGGAAGAGGCGACCCCCCAGCGCGTCATGGAATTGGCCGTCCACTCGGCATCCGCGGATGCCTCGGCCCCGGTCGCACCCGACCTGTCCCCGGCGTCCCCCGCCCCCACCGTCCAGCGATAGAAAGAGCAGTCATGCGAACCACCACCCGCCACGGCGCTCACGAGACTCCGTCGGCCCCCGAGACGGAGCGGGCGGAAGAAGAGGCGAAGACACGGCAGGGCGCCGAGGCAAAGCCCGGTGCCGCGAGCATCCGAAACCGACTGGCCACAGCCGTGCGGGCCCTCCCCGGCCCCCTGTTGGGCCTGATCGTCGTGGTGATCGCCCTGTCGATCCTCTCCCCGTACTTCCTCACCTGGCACAACATCATGAACATCGTCACCCAGAACGCCGACCTCGGGATCATGGCAGTCGGTGCTGCCCTGGTGATCCTCATCGGCGGGATCGACCTCTCGGTCGGGTCCAACCTGGCGCTCTCGCTCATGGTGAACGCCTGGCTCTACCACGCCATCGGGCTGCCGTTCTGGCTCTGCATCCTGGCCGGCCTCGCAGTCGGGGGCGCCGTGGGCCTGGCCAACGGGATCCTCTCCACCTACGGGAGGATCCAGCCGTTCGTGGCCACCCTTGCCACCATGTCGGCCGCCGCCGGCCTGGCCCTCTACATCACCAACGGCAACCCGATCAACGACTTCCCAGACTGGTTCCTCGCGATTACGAGCACACAGGTCCTCGGGATCCCGCTCGAAGCGGTGATCATGGTCGCCATCTTCCTCGTTGCCGCGTTCTGGCTCCGGTTCCGGCCCTCCGGCCGCGCCCTCTACGCCGTCGGCGGCAACGCGGAGGTCGCCCGCCTGTCCGGGCTGAACGTCACGCGGATCAAGATCGGCGTGTACGTCATCGCCGGCCTACTCGCCGCTGTGGCCGGAATGATCGTCGGCTCCCGCCTCGACTCGGCACAGCCCACGGCGGGAACTGCCGACCTCCTGAACGTGATCGCCGTGGTGGTGATCGGGGGGGCGAGCCTCTCCGGCGGCTCGGGCGGGATGCTCAACACTTTCATCGGCCTCCTGATCATCGGAGTGCTGAACAACGGGATGGACCTGCTGAACGTCTCTCCGAACCTCCAGCCCGTCGTCATCGGGATCGCGATCATCGTCGCTGTGCTCACCGACCGGGCCAGCAGGACCCGTCAAGGCGCCTGACCCGCCCTCCACGCCATTCAGAGAGGACAGTCATGCCTTCGAAGACCTATGCCGTCGAACCGATCGAACCGCTCCTTAGAGCAGCCGACCCTGAGGGCAGCCTGGCTTCCTGTGGGATCGAGAGGCTGATCCTCGGACCGGAGGCCATCGCGGTCGTCGGGGAGACGGTCTCCGATCTCCTCGGGGGAGGGCGGCGCGGCCCCGCGGACGAAGAGGAACCGGCCGTGGCGCTGCTGGTCGACCCAGTCCGGATCAGCCGGAGGGGAGATGACGTCAAGGACCTCGTCGAAGGCCAGCTCGCGGCTCGTTTCGCGGTCTCCCGGAGCGTGCTCGACGACGGCCACTCCGAGCTCCACGTCGTGGACAGCATCCTCGAGGAGGCCACGGAGGCCGTCCGCGGCAAGGCCGCGGTCGTCGCCGTCGGCGGCGGCACCATCAGCGACATCGCGAAGGTCGCCGTCCAGCGCGCCTCACGCGACGGGCGGCCCCCGGTCCTGGTCACTGTCCAGACAGCGGCATCTGTGGACGGCTACACGGACGATGTGTCCGTCGTCCTGCGGGACGGGGTGAAGCGCACCGTCCCCTCGTGCTGGCCTGCGGCCGTCGTGGCCGACACCGATGTCATCGCCGAGGCCCCGGCGATGATGAACCGGGCCGGCTTCGGGGAGATGACCTCGATGCTCACCGCCCCCGCCGACTGGAGGCTTGCCTCCCTGGTCGGTGCAGACCGCTCCTACAACCCCAACGCAGTCCGACTCCTCGCGTCCGTCGCCCCGGATCTCGCAAGCTGCAGCGACGGGCTAAGAGAGGGGGACCCTGACGCGGTGGCCAGCCTCACGAGGGCCCTGGCACTCCGCGGGATCGTCACGGGGGTGGCGGGCACCAGCGCTGTCCTCTCCGGGGCAGAGCACCTGATCAGCCACATGCTCGACCAGTACCATGCCGGCCACGGCAAGCCGATAGGCCTCCACGGCGCCCAGGTCGGGGCAGGCGCTGTGGTCGCCGCCAGCGCGTGGGAGATGCTCTTCGACAGGCTCGCCGGCCGTGCCGCCGCGAGGATTCTGCCGATCGAGGAGGCGCTCGACCCGGAACGGGGCCGCAGGAGGGTCCTTGCCGCCTTCGAGCGGGTCGACTCCTCGCTCGGGGTGGCCGAGGAATGCTGGAGGGACTACTCGGCGAAGCTCGAGGCCATCGCCTGGGAATTCCACCGCGTGCGGGACCTCGTGGAGAACTGGGCAGAGCACCGCGACGAGCTCAGGAGCCTCGTTCGCCCGGCGGAGACCATCGCCGCCGCCCTCAGGCGCGCCGGGACCCCGGCCCGGCTCTCAGACCTGGGCCAGCATGTAGATCCAGAGCTCGCGAGGTGGGCCGTGGCGAACTGCGCCCTCATGCGCAACCGGTTCACCGTCGTCGACCTCCTCGGCCTCCTGGGATGGTGGGAGCAGTCCGACGTCGACGAGGTCTTGGAACGGTCGGCTCGGGCAGCCGCGGGCAGGGGGGAGTGAGCGATGCTCCGCGATTGCGTCATCGGGATCGACTGCTCCACCACGGCCGCGAAGGCAGTCGTCTGGAACGCCCAGGGCGGAGTCCTCTCGCAGGTCCGGAGGCCCTTCGACCTCAGCCAGCCACGCCCCGGATGGGGGGAGCAGAACGCGGAGGACTGGTGGACTGCGACCGCGGAAGCCATCCGTCGGGCGGTCCAGACGGTCGACTCGTCGCGGATCGGGGCGCTGTGCGTCACGCATCAGCGAGAGAGCTTCGTCTGTGTCGACGAGGGCGGCGTTCCCATCCGCCCGGCCATGCTGTGGCTGGACACCCGGGCCACCGAGGAGGTGGCCGGATACGGCACGGAGGAGGTGCACCGCATCACCGGCAAGCCGCCCAACCCCACCCCGGCCTGGTACAAGCTGCTCTGGCTTGCCAAGCATGAGCCGGAGACGCTGGCCCGGATCGGCCGCGTGGTCGACGTGCACGGGTTCCTGGTCCACCGCCTGACCGGCCAGTGGCTCACCTCCTGGGCCTCGGCGGATCCCCTCGGGCTGGTCGACATGTCCACTTTCGACTACGACGAGTCCCTCCTGGAGGCCGCGGGAATCGGGCGCAGCAACCTCAGCGAGCTGCGCCCTCCAGGGAGCATCCTGGGATACCTCGCCGATGACGTCGCAGTGCGCCTCGGCCTTCCGGCGGGGGTTGCGGTCGTGGCGGGAGCGGGCGACGGCCAGTGCGCCCAGCTCGGCAGCGGCGGGACCATCGGGGGCCGGGCCTACCTGAACCTGGGCAGCGGCATCGTCTCCGGGACCTACGCCGACCACTACTCCTACGCCCGCGAGTATCGCACCCTCTCGGCCGCTGTTCCCGGAGCCTACACGCTCGAGACCTTCATCGGCGGGGGCACCGTGAACCTGAAATGGTTCGTGGAGAACTTCGCGGGAATCGACGCGCGTCTGCTCGGGCTCGACCTGACCCCCGAGCAGGTTCTGGAGGCGGCCGCAGCCCAGCTTCCCCCGGGGGCGGAGGGCCTGCTGGCGCTGCCCTACTGGACCGGAGCCTTGACGCCCTACTGGGACCACAACGCCCGCGGCATCCTGCTGGGGCTTACCGGCGTCCACGGCAAGGCCCACGTCTACCGGGCCCTCCTGGAGGGCCTGGCCTTCGAGCAGCGCCTGCTCACCACGGGGGCGGAGAGGGCTCAGGGCCAGCCCCTGGCGGAGATCGTCGCGCTCGGCGGCGGCTCTCGCAGCCCCCTCTGGTGCCAGATCCTCGCCGACGTCATGCAGCGGACCGTCTCGGTCGTCCGCGAACCGGAGAGCACCTGTCTCGGTGCGGGCATGCTTGCCGCTGCCGCCATCGGAATCCATGGCTCGATCGAGTCCGCCGCGAAGGCCATGAGCGGCACCGGCACCTCCTACGAGCCGCAGGGCGGGCCGGCGGCAGCGTACGAGAGGCTGTACGCCGTCTACCGCGATGTCTACGGCGCCAACCGCGAGATCTTCGCCCGGCTCGCGGAGGCGACGCGATGACCAGTACAGCACCCGGCCAGCTTGCACCCGCGCCGCTGCGGGCGTACGGGGGGTACCTCTTCGACCTCGACGGAACGATCTACCTCGGGGACAGCCTCCTTCCAGGGGCCTATGAGCTCGTCACCGGATTGCGCCGCTCCGGACGCGAGACCCTCTTCCTGTCGAACAACCCCACCCGGGACCCCCAGATGTACGCCGACAAGCTCACCCGGCTCGGACTGCCGACCCCGGTGGACCGCATCGTGAACCCGGTGGTCACCATGGTCGCCTGGCTGCGCGCCGAGGCGCCGGACGCGGCGGTCTTCGTGATCGGCGAAGAGCCGCTCATCAGGGCGATCCGTGCCGCGGGGATCCGCACCAGCGAAGACCCCCGCGAGATCGACGTCGTGATCGCCAGCTACGATCGGAGCTTCGACTACCGCAAGCTGCAGATCGCCTTCGACGCCCTGTGGCAGTACCGGCGCGCGAGGCTGGTGGCCACCAACCCCGACGCCTACTGCCCGATGCCCGAGGGGCGCGGGGAGCCGGACGCGGCTGCTGTGATAGCAGCGATCGAGGCCAGCACGGGCATCAGATGCGAGGCCAACGTCGGCAAGCCTGCCCCGGTCATGCTGCGGACTGCCCTTGACGTGCTCGGCCTGCCCGGACCGGAGTGCCTCATGGTAGGCGACCGGCTCCACACCGACATCGCCATGGCAGCCGACGCCGGCATCGACTCGGCGCTCGTCCTGACGGGGGAGAGCACCGCAGAAATGGCAGCACAGCTTCCTCCCGAGCGCAGGCCGACGTTCGTCCTGCCCAGGATCGATGCCCTCCTAAGCCCCTTCACCGGCGCCTAGGCTCCCGGCACGAAGGCGGGACCGCCCTTGCCAGCCCACACCCACACCCGTAGAATAAATTTCGATTCGGCAGACGAATATTTATCCGAAAGGAAGTCTGATGGACCTTTCACCGGAGACCCTGCTGGAGATGCAGCGCCGCATGCTGCGGATCCGGCGCTTCGACGAGCGGGCCTCGCTGATGGTCAAGCGGGGCTACATCCCCGGCACGGTGCACACGAGCATCGGCCAGGAGGCCCAGGTCGTCGGGGCGTGCATGGCGCTCGAGGACGGGGACTACATGACCGGGAACCACCGCAGCCACGGCCACCCGATCGGGAAGGGCTCCCCCCTGGGCCCGTTGATGGCCGAGCTCGTGGGCAAGGCGACCGGAGTGTGCGGGGGCAAGGGAGGGTCCCTGCATCTGGCGGACTTCGCCGTCGGGAGCCTGGGGGAGTCCGGCATCGTCGGCTCCTCGATCCCGATCGCCACGGGGGCCGGCCTCTCGAGCAAGGTCCTGGGCAACGGCCGGGTCTCCCTGGCCTTCTTCGGCGACGGCGCCGCCAATCAGGGGTGCCTCTACGAGGCGATGAACCTGGCGGGGGTGTGGGACCTTCCCGTGGTGTTCCTCTGCGAGAACAACCAGTACGCCCTCTCCACCCCGGCCCACACGGTCACCTCGGGCGTGATCGCCGAGCGCGCCGCCGGCTTCGGGATGCCCGGGGTACGGGTCGAGGACGGCCAGGACGTCCTGGCGGTCCACGAGGCGACCGCCGCCGCGGTCGACCGCGCCCGCCGGGGCGATGGCCCCACCCTCGTGGAGGTCGTGACCTACCGGTTCAACGAGCATTCCGAGGGCCTGCGCCTCGGAACCGACTACCGGGACAAGGGGGAGCGGGCCGCGTGGATGGAGCGCGACCCGATCGTCCTGTTCCGCCAGCGGCTGATCGAGCAGGGCACGGCGACGGCCGAGCAGCTCGATGGGCTCGAGGCCGAGGTCCTGAAGGAAGTCGACGACGCCGTCGAGTTCACCGACCGCAGCCCGTACCCCGACCCGAGCGTCGCGTTCAAAGACCTCTACACCGAACCGATCGGAGCGCTGTCATGACCGTCATGAGCTATCTCGGAGCCATCGGCGCCGCCCAGCGGGAGGCCATGGAGGCCGACCCCCGGGTCGTGATCATCGGCGAAGACGTCGAAGCCAATGTCTACGGCACCACCGGGGCAGGCAAGTCGCGCAAGGACAAGGGCGACTTCCTCGAGCTCTTCGGCAGCAACCGCATCCGCAACACCCCGATCTCGGAGGAGGTCATCGTCGGTGCGGCCGCCGGTGCCGCCATGACGGGGCTGCGCCCGATCGTGGACCTCTCCTACTCGAGCTTCCTCTACATGGCGATGGACCAGTTCGTGAACCAGGTGGCCAAGAACCGGTACATGTTCGGCGGCCAGGCGTCCATGCCGGTCGTCTTCCGCTCGGCCATGTTCTACGGGCTCAACACGGGGGCCCACCACTCCGACCGGCCCTACCCGATGTTCATGAACGTCCCGGGCCTGAAGATCGTGGTCCCCTCCAACCCCTACGACGCCAAGGGCCTGCTGCGGACCGCGGTCGACTCCGACGACCCGGTCCTGACCTTCGAAGCCTGCCTGCTCTGGGGCACCAAGGGCGAGGTCCCCGAAGAGGAGTACCGCATTCCCTTCGGGCAGGCCCGCATCGCCAGGGGAGGGGACGACGTTACCGTCGTCGCGATCTCAAGCGCCGTCCCCGAAGCGCTCGCCGCCGCGGAGTCGCTGGCGGGAGAGGGGCTGTCCGTCGAGGTGATCGATCCGCGCACGCTGGTCCCATTCGACGCAGAGGCCGTCATCCGCTCGGTCCAGCGCACCGGGCGCCTCGTCGTCGCCGACCCCGCGCACCGGACGTGTTCGGCGGCCGCTGAGATCTCCGCCATCGTCGCCGAGGAGGCGTTCGAGTCCCTCCGCGCCCCGATCGTGCGCGTGACCACCCCGGACACGCAGATCCCGTTCAGCCCTGCGCTGGAGAAGCAGCTCTACCCGAACCGGGACAGCATCGCCGACGCCGTCCGCCGTGTCACCGGAACCAGGGCGGGGACCCTCTCGGAGGCCGCCCGCCTCACCTCGCCCGCCCCGCACCTCTGAGAAGACAACCCAGAAACACCGTTAGAAGGAGAAGAAATTGGCACGAGTCGAAGTCCTGCTGCCCCAGTGGGGGATGGGCATGAGCGAAGGCACCGTCGCGACCTGGCTGAAGAACGTCGGGGACACAGTGGCCGAGGACGAGCCGCTGGCCGAGGTCGAGGCGGAGAAGGTCGAGGAGACCCTCGAATCGCCCGCGTCCGGCGTGCTCGCCGAGATCGTCGTCCCGGAGGGCGAGACCGCCGAGGTCCGCGCCGTCCTGGCCTACATCGAGACCGCCTGACGGACCGAAGCGCGAAGGGGAGAGCACGATGCCACAGGTCGATCCGCGCCGGATCGTCGCAGACGCCGCAGAGGGCGGCTACGCGGTGGGCGCATTCAACATGCACAACGAGGAAACCACCGAGGCGCTCGTCAGGGCCGCCGAACGGGCCAAGGCCCCCGTATTCCTCCAGGTGGGACGCGCCATCGTCCCGCACATGGGCCTGAAGAAGGCCTACGACATGACCCGGCGGATCGCCGAGGAATCCGACGCCGACTATGTGATCCACCTCGACCACGGGCCCTGGGAGGAGGTATTCGAGGCCATCAGGCTCGGTTTCGCCTCCATCATGTACGACGGAGCGCACCTGCCGTTCGAGGAGAACATCCGCACCACCCGCAAGGTCGTCGAGGTCGCACACGCCTTCGGGATCCCCGTCGAGGCCGAGCTGGGCAAGATCCCCAATGCCGACGAGCAGGTCGACTGGTCCTCCTACTACACCGATGTGGCGGAGGCCGAGCGGTTCGTGTCCGAGACCGGCATCGACTTCCTGGCCATCTCCGTCGGGATCGTCCACGGCGTGCCCTTGGCCAAGCCCCAGCCGCTGGACATCCAGCGCGTGAAGGAGATCGAGGCCGCCGTCGGCATCCCCCTCGTCCTCCACGGCGCCTCGGGCGTCCCCGACAACGAGATCCTCGCCGCCATGGCGGCAGGAGTCCACAAGTTCAACGCCGACACCGACCTCCGGCTGGCCTTCCGGTCCGGGATCGAGGCCACGTGGGCGCAGGGCGACCGCCAGCTCGAGGACGCCATGGCCGAAGGCCGGGAGCGCATGATCGCGGCCACAGTGAAGAAGATGGAGCTCTTCGGGTGCGCCGGCAAGGCCAAGGGGCTGGCGGCGGGGAAGAAATGACCTCCGCCCCAGTGCAGGACGACGCGGTCACCACCCCGCTCAAGGGAATCCGGCGCACCGCCGCCCGGCGGATGGTCGCGGCCTGGGAGGCCCCGGTCTTCCACCTCGCCGTCGAGGCGGACATGGGCGCGGCGCTGACGGTGAAGGGGCGCATCCCCGGTGCGACCGTGACGGACGCCATCCTCGCCGCCTGCGCCCGGGCCCTGGGCGAGCACCCGGCCCTCAACGCCCACTACGGCGACGAGGCGGTCACCACCTTCGGCAGCGTCAACCTCGGCATGGCCGTGGACACGGGTGCGGGCCTTGTCGTCCCCGTCATCACGGACGCCGGCAGCCTGGACATGCTGGGGATCGCGGCAGCACGGAGGGACCTCGCCACACGTGCCAGGGAAGGCCGCCTCTCGATGGCGGACGTCTCCGGGGGCACCTTCACCGTGTCGAATCTGGGGATGATGGGCATCGACTACTTCGACGCGATCCTCAACGTCCCACAGGTCGCCATCCTCGCGGTCGGAGCCACCCGGCAGGAGTGCGCCGGGGACGACGACGGAGCCGTGTCCTGGCGGCAGCGCGCCAGGCTCACCCTCACCTGCGACCACCGCGCCGTGGACGGCGCCACCGGCGCCCGCTTCCTGACCAGCATCAGGGAACACCTCGAGGCAGTCTGACCAGGCAGAAGCCATGGAAGCGCGATGCGCGCGCCCACGAGCCTTCGCGGCCTCCTGGGCACCATGGCATCCGCCGACGCCGGCCAGCGTTGCCGGAAGCGGCGCCCGCCAGGAGGAGAGTCCCCTCCGCCCACGCTGCGGGCGCCTGAACTCCGGCGGTCCCTCGCTCCTCCAGTGGCCGCTGCACGCGCTCGTCAAGCCGAGCGGGCTGCGGGGCAGGCTCCATCGGATCAGCCCCGGACGGTCGCCTTCTTCGCAGTAGGCGTCCTCTCCGACTCCGCCCCGGGGGTGGCCAGGAGGAACTCCGCGGTGGCGGCGTCGGTCACGAGGGTGTCCACCCAGCCTCCGCGCAGCGCGGCCCGGATGGCCTCGTGCTTCCTCCTGCCGCCGGCCACCGCCCAGCGGTGACGTGCATTCCTGAGCTGGCCGAGGGTGATTCCGACGACGAGGTCCTCGAGGCCGGAGTCGATCGGGCTGCCGTCGGCGTCGAGGAAGTGCAGGCAGACCTCGCCCACGGCGCCGAGCTCGCGGACGCGCGCGTACTGCTCGTCGGTGAAGAAATTCTCCCCGGAGCGCAGCTGCGGGTCCATCTCTGCTGCTGCGATGCCGACGAGGGCGAGGTCTACCGAGTCCAGCATCTCGAGGGCGCGCCGCGCGTAGGGGTCCCGGTCCAGGAGGAGCTCTTTCATCTCCAGGGTGGGCACCACCCCGGGAGTGCGGAGGAAGACCGGCTGGCCCCCCGTGAGCGAGGCGAACTGCTGTGTCGAGCGGGCCGACTCGTGCTGCAGGTCGGGCGGCCCGAGGTCGCCGAGGGTCTCGACGACGTTCTCGCACCGGGTGCGCAAGGGCAGCAGGGCCTCCACCATGAGCCGGAGGGTCTTGCTCCACGAGGTGAAGGCTATGGTGCGGACCTCGAAGGCCAGGTCGTAGAGGAGGTAGGCCATGGTGTGGGCGAGGTCCTTGGTCAGCTCCGGCTCCTCGTGGCTGACGGCGTCCACGACATGGACTTCGCTGAGCCCGTACCGGGCCTCGATCTGCTCTTCCATCTCGGCGTGGATGTGCTGCGGCACCGCCACGACCGTCCGGACGATCGACGCCTCCTCGGCCTGGGCCAGGAGCCTGGAGACACGGGACTGGGAGATCTGCAGCCGCTTGGCGATGTCCGTCTGGCGCATCCCGTGCGTGTGGTACAGCCTCGCCACTTTGACCATGAGCCGCTGGGTGTCGACATCTGCCATCGGTATCAGCTCCTTGAAGTGCTCGCTCCGGCTGCCCGGAGGATGGTCCGAGGCCTCTCGGGCGAGGCGGAGTTCGGGTCGTTGCAGACCGGCCCTTGACAGGAGAGGGGCCTCGTCGGAGACTCATAAATGTCCATGCGCTGCACAAATATTTATTCTAAAGCATGTTCCCACAGGAGGGAAGCCGCAATGGAGGAGCTGAGCATCCCCTACGACCTCATCGTCGTCGGGGCCGGCATCAACGGACTCGGAATCGCCCGCGACGCAGCCGTCCGCGGACTCCGGGTCCTCCTGCTGGAACAGGATGACATCTGCAGCGGCGTCTCGGCATGGTCCGGGCGCCTGGTCCACGGGGGCCTGCGGTACCTGGAGCACCGCGATTTCGCCCTCGTCCGCGAGTCGCTGCGAGAGCGCGAACTCCTGTTCCGCCTCGCCCCGCATCTGGTCAAGCCGCTCCGGCTCATCATGCCAATGTACGCCCACAGCAGGCGCCCGGCGTGGCTGATCCGGATCGGGATGCTCGTCTACGACGCCCTCTCCTTCGACAAGAAGACTCCGGGCCACGAAGTCCTGAGCGAGGACGGGACACTGCGCCGGTTCCCCGGCATCGCCCCGGCAGGCCTGCGCGGGTCGGTCGTGTTCACCGACGGGCAGGTCGAGTACGCCGAGAGGCTCTGCACCGAGGTGGCCGTCGCTGCCGCAGGGGCAGGGGCGGTGATCAGGACCAAGGCCCGCGTCGAGGAGCCGGTCCTCGCAGCCGGGCGCGTCACCGGCGTCCGCTTCCGGGACATGCCCACCGGAGAGATGCACGACGTCCACGCCCCTGTCGTCCTCAACGTGGCCGGCCCCTGGATCGACCGCGTGTTCCGTCGCGGCGCTCCCGCGCAGCCGCGGCTCAACGGCGGCACGAAGGGCAGCCACCTCGTCGTCGATCCCTTCCCCGGCGCACCGGCCGACGTCGTGTACTACGAGTCGAAGAAGGACGGCAGGCTCGTCCTCGTCATCCCCTGGATGGGCCGCTACCTCATCGGCACCACCGACCTCCGCTTCGACGAGGACCCCGGGGAGGCCCGGTGCGACACCGAGGAGATGGAGTACCTCCTCGCCGAAGTCAATGAGCTGATTCCGCAGGCGCACCTGAGACCGGAGGACGTGCTGTTCACCTACTCGGGGGTCCGGCCCCTGCCCTATGCGCCCGATGTGGAGGAATGGGAGGTCCCCCGGAGCCACGTGCTCCACGACCACGCCCCGGACCTCCCCGGACTCATCACCGTGGTCGGCGGGAAGCTCACAACCTACCGCCAGCTCGCCGAGGACGCCGTCGACGACGTCTTCAGGCGCCTCGGGCGCAGGAGCCCCAAGTGCGTCACCGCGAGCCTGCCCCTTCCCGGCGCGGCCGGCGACGCCGAGGAGGCCCGGACCTACCTCCTCGGGCGTGGACTGTCCGGGAAGACCGCCGGGAGGCTCCTTGCCCTGTACGGCAGCAGGGCCGTCGATGTCCTGGCCGAAGCCGACGACGATCCCAGCCTGGCGGAGGTTCTGCACCAGGGGACGGGGGCGATCGCTGCAGAACTGGTGTTCGCCGTCCGGCACGAGTTCGCCAGGACGCTCACCGACGTCCTCGCCCGCCGCATGCTGCTGGCCTTCGAACCCGACCACGGCAACGCGGTCGCTGAAGCCGCCGCCGAGATCCTGGGGGCCCGCCTGGGGTGGGATGCCCAGCGGCAGGGGTCTGAAGTTGCCGAATACCGCCAGTGGCTGACCCGGCTCGCCGTACCCGGCCGCGCCCCGGCCGCCCGGAGCGACTCCCTCGAAGGCTCCCAGCAATGACGCCACGCTACGTCATGGCCCTCGACGAAGGGTCCACGAGCGCCCGCGCCGTGCTGGTCAGCCTCGAGGGCCAGATCGTCTCGGAGGCCAGGAACCCGGTCACGCCGACGTTCCCCAGGCCGCGCTGGGTCGAACTCGATCCCGTGGCCCTGTGGCAGGCCCAGCGTCAGAGCATGGAGACGGCCATGGCCAAGGCGGGGGCCACCACCGACGACATCGCAGCGATCGGCATCACGACCCACCGCGAGACCTGCCTCGTCTGGGACCGCCGCACCGGTGAGCCGGTCCACCCCGCCCTGATGTGGATGTCCAAGCAGACCGACCAGATCGTCCAGCGTTGGCGCCTCGACGGGCTCGACGCCGAGTTCAGGACAAGGACGGGCCTGTTCAACGACTCGTTCTTCACCGCAGCGAAGCTCGCTTGGATCCTCGAGAACGTCCCCGGCGTCCGCGAGCGGGCCGAGCGCGGCGAGCTCG
>NZ_DAIUJO010000083.1:0-16406 GCF_036848755.1 Sinomonas sp.
TGTGCCCAAGACACCACGCACTCAAATCCATCGGCGCCTGGACCTACCAACACCAGCCCGGCGGCGCCGTCAGCTGGCGCTCCCCGGTCGGACGCACCTACGCGGTCGAACCGCGCCACGGTCCTGACCCTTTGCGGCCTGAAGCACGGACAAGCCCAGAGCACCGCCATATAGCTCAGGGTGACTACCCGGGGGAGACGCCCTCTGGATACAGTGGATCGCCCCCCAGCCCGAAGCCACCGCCCTTCTAGCTGCGCCCAAGGTTCGTCCGGCGCTTTTGCGGCGCTGCTTCTGCAGTCCTCCGAAGTGGGGCTCTCTATTAGAGGACAGCCCGGATCGTCTTCTCGAAGCCCGTAACGTGCTCGAGCGCAAGCCGACCCGCCTTCTCTGCCTCGCCGTCGGCAATCGCCCGAAGAAGCTCAGCGTGCTCGCTGACGTGGCCGGCCACCGAGGAGACCCGATCGAGCACGAGACACCAGATGCGGGTCGCGAGATTGTCGTAGCGGATCAGCACGTCCTCGAGATGGGCATTTCCCGCAGCACGGTAGATGAGACGGTGGACCGAAAGGTCGAGCCGCATGAGCTGGATCTGGTCTGGCTCAGCCGGATCGAAGTTGCTGATCTCGTCGGCCTTGGCCCGGATTTCGGCGCGGAGCGCGGGGCCTGCGTTCTCGGCTGCGCGGCGGGCCGCGAGCGGCTCGAGGAGTTCGCGGATCTCGGAGATTGCGGCGAGCTCGGTGATGTCCACGACTGTTGCGAACGTCCCGCGCCGGGGGTAGGACACCACGAGGTGGTCCGTCTCGAGCCGTTTGAGCGCCTCGCGGACGGGGGTGCGCCCCACTCCGAGCTCGGCTGCGAGTTGACCGTCATTGATGGGTTCTCCGGGCCGGATCTCGAGCATAATGAGGCGGTCCTTGAGGAGCTGGTACGCGTGCTCGGCGAGCGAGAGCGTTCCTCCAGGCTCGGCCGTGACCAGTGTTCCCTGCGCCGTCATCCGAGGTCCCTTCTTCCGCAGCAGGCGGTTGACATCGTCCTTCGTTCTCAATCATACTCGAGCTCAGGCTTTGATATATCAGTCTCATACTAGTTCGGACTCAAAAGTCTCTACGACATGCAGAGGAGGACCCGATGGTGGACGTCCTAACCACTTCACTTGCCGACGCCGACCCCCAGGTCGCGGCCGCGATCGACGAGGAGCTGAAGCGCCAGCAGGGCACGCTCGAGATGATCGCCTCGGAGAACTTCGCCCCGACCGCGGTCATGGAAGCCCAAGGTTCGGTGCTCACCAACAAGTACGCCGAGGGCTATCCGGGAAAGCGGTACTACGGCGGCTGCGAGAACGTCGACGTGATCGAACAGCTCGCGATTGACCGCGTCAAGTCGCTCTTCGGCGCCGAGTTCGCGAACGTCCAGCCCCATTCCGGCGCGCAGGCGAACGCGGCGGCGATGTTCGCCCTGCTTCAGCCCGGCGACACGATCCTCGGCCTCTCGCTAGCCCACGGCGGCCACCTCACGCACGGCATGAAGATCAACTTCTCGGGCCGCCTGTACAACGTCGTGCCATACGAGGTGAGCCCGAAGGACTTCTTGATCGACATGGCAGAGGTCGAGCGGCTCGCCCTCGAGCACCGGCCCAAGCTCATCGTCGCCGGCTGGTCGGCCTACTCCCGCCAACTCGACTTCGCCGAGTTCCGCCGGATCGCCGACCTCGTGGACGCGTACCTCATGGTCGACATGGCCCACTTCGCAGGTCTCGTTGCCACGGGACTGCACCCCAACCCCGTGCCGCGCGCGGACATCGTGACGACGACGACGCACAAGACCTTGGGCGGTCCGCGCGGCGGGGTGATCCTCACCAACCGCGCCGACATCGCGAAGAAGGTCAACTCCTCGGTCTTCCCCGGTCAGCAGGGCGGCCCGCTCGAACATGTGATCGCCGCGAAGGCAGTCGCCTTCAAGTTCGCCGCCGAGCCGGCGTTCCGCGACCGTCAAGAGCGCACGCTCCAGGGCGCGCGGATCATCGCCGAACGCCTCCTCGAGGACGACGTCGCGGCCGCCGGCGTCTCCGTCGTCAACGGCGGCACCGATGTGCACCTCGTGCTCGTCGATCTGCGGAACTCGGAGCTCGACGGCCAGCAGGGCGAGGACCGTCTTCACCGGATCGGCATCACCGTGAACCGCAACGCCGTGCCGTTCGATCCCCGCCCGCCCATGGTCTCCTCGGGACTGCGGATCGGCACGCCGGCCCTCGCAACCCGAGGATTCGGCGAGACCGAGTTCCGCGAGGTCGCCGACATCATCGCGACCGCGCTCAAGGCCGACTTCAGCGATGACCTCGCGGACACCCTCCGGACCCGCGTTGCAGTCCTGGCAGAGAAGCATCCCCTGTACCCGAACCTGACCCCGATCCTGACCGACTCGAACCGTGACCTGACGTTGAACGGAGCCCAGTGATGGCGGACCTCCTGCCGGAACACCCAGACTTCCTCTGGCGCAATCCCGACCCCAAGCCGTCCTACGACGCCGTGATCGTCGGCGGTGGCGGGCACGGTCTCGCGACGGCCTACTACCTCGCCAAGAACCACGGGATGACGAACATCGCCGTGCTTGAGCGCGGGTGGCTTGCGGGGGGCAACATGGCCCGCAACACGACGATCATCCGCTCGAACTACCTCTGGGACGAGTCCGCGGCGATCTACGAGCATTCGCTCAAGCTCTGGGAGGAGCTCCCCGAGGAGCTCGAGTACGACTTCCTCTTCAGCCAGCGCGGCGTGCTCAACCTCGCCCACACCCTCCAGGACGTACGCGAATCGGTCCGCCGAGTGAGCGCGAACAAGCTCAACGGGGTCGATGCTGAATGGCTCGACGTGGACCAGGTCAAGGAGGTCTGCCCGATCCTCAACACGAGCGACAAGATCCGTTACCCCGTCCTCGGCGGCACGTTCCAGCCGCGTGCAGGCATCGCCAAGCACGACCACGTCGCCTGGGCATTCGCCCGGAAGGCCGACGAGCTCGGCGTAGACCTCATCCAGAACTGCGAGGTCACGGGCTTCGTCAAGGACGGCAACCGCGTCGTCGGGGTCCAGACCAACCGCGGCACGATCGCGACCGGGAAGGTCGCCCTGTGCGCGGCCGGCCACTCGAGCGTGCTCGCGAAACTCGCCGGGTTCGACCTGCCCATCCAGTCGCACCCGCTCCAGGCGCTCGTGTCCGAGCTCCACGAGATCGTGCACCCGACCGTCGTGATGTCGAACCACGTCCACGTGTACGTCTCCCAGGCGCACAAGGGCGAGCTCGTCATGGGTGCCGGCATCGACTCCTACAACGGCTATGGCCAACGCGGCGCCTTCCACGTGATCGAAGAGCAGATGGCCGCGGCCGTCGAGCTCTTCCCGATCTTCGCCAGGGCCCACCTCCTTCGCACATGGGGCGGGATCGTCGACGTCACGCTCGACGCATCGCCAATCGTCGGCAAGTCCCCGATCGAGAACCTTTACGTGAACTGCGGTTGGGGCACGGGCGGCTTCAAGGGCACCCCGGGTGCCGGCTGGACGATGGCGCATACCGTGGCCACCGGCGAGCCGCACCCGCTCAACGCACCGTTCGCACTCGACCGGTTCGTGACCGGAGCCCTCATCGACGAGCACGGCGCGGCAGCAGTCGCGCACTGACTGGTCGCCCACGAGAAATCGAGCGTTAAGGACAAGCAATGCTTCTCATCAGCTGCCCCAACTGCGGGGCCCGGGACGAGACCGAGTTCCATTACGGCGGTCAGGCCCACGTCGCCTACCCGGAGGACCCCAACGCCCTCACCGACGAGGAATGGGGCCGTTATCTCTTCTATCGCGAAAACCCCAAGGGACTCTTCGCCGAGCGCTGGCTCCACTCCGGCGGATGCCGGAAGTGGTTCAACGCCGTCCGCGACACAGCAACGTACCGCATCGCCGCGGTCTACCGCATGGGCGAGACCCAGCCTTCCCTCGCCTCGGGCGAGAAGCCAGGCGAGAAGATTCCAGGAGGAGCCAAATGAGCCGCCAACCGTTCCGCCTCCGTCAGGGCGGCCGAGTCGACCGCTCGGCGGAGCTCGAATTCACCGTAGACGGTCGCACCTACACAGGCCACCCCGGCGACACGCTCGCGTCCGCGCTGCTGGCGGCCGGCGTCGTCGAGACCGCGCCGTCCCTCTACCTCAAGCGGCCCCGAGGCATCGTCGCAGCGGGGGTGGAGGAGCCGAACGCGCTCGTGAAGGTCCGCCGTCCCGGGCATTCGACCACGGAGTCGATGCTTCCGGCCACGATCGTGGAGCTCGTCGACGGGATCGAGGCCCAGTACCTCTCGGGCCTCGGCCAGCTCGACCCCGCGGAGGACACGTCCGTCTACGACAAGAAGTACGTCCACACTGATGTCCTCGTCGTCGGTGCAGGGCCGGCCGGCTTGGCTGCTGCCCGCGAGGCCGCTGCCACCGGGGCCCGGGTCATCCTGATCGACGACCAGCCCGAACTCGGCGGCTCTCTGCTGTCCGATCCGAACGCGGCGATCGGCGGCCTGCCCGCAGCCGAATGGGTTGCCGCGGTCCTCGCTGAGCTCGAGGCCGCGCCCGAGGCCACCGTGCTGAGCCGGACGAACGCGTTCGGCAGCTATGACTCCAACTACGTCATCGCGCTCGAGAACCGCACCGACCATCTCGGCGCGAAGGCCGGAGCCCCCGAGTTCGCGGGCGTCTCCCGCCAGCGGCTGTGGCATATCCGTGCGCAGCAGGTCGTCCTCGCCACGGGGGCCCACGAGCGGCCGATCGTCTTCCGCAACAACGATCGCCCCGGCGTCATGCTCGCCTCGGCGGTTCGCACCTACCTGAACCGGTACGCCGTCGCCGCCGGCTCGCGCGTCGTCGTCTCGACGACGAACGACAGCGTGTACCCGCTCGTCGCCGAGCTCGCGGCGGCTGGCCTCCAGGTCGCCGCCGTGGCGGACGCCCGCCCCGAGCTCTCCGCCGCCGCCAAGGCAGCGGAGGCGGCCGGCGTCGTCGTCCTCCCTGGTGCGACGGTGGTGGATACCGCGGGGACCTCGCGGGTCACTTCGGCGGCGATCCAGACCATTGACGACGACGGCACTCCCCGCGGCGACAAGCGCAGCATCGCCTGCGACCTCGTCGCCGTCTCGGGCGGCTGGAGCCCGGTGGTGCATCTCCACAGCCAGCGTCAGGGCAAGATCCGCTGGGACGACGAGCTCGTGGCGTTCGTGCCGTCGGGCGCCGTCGAGGGGCAGCAGATCGTCGGGTCAGCCCGCGGCAGCTTCGCCCTTGAGGACTGCCTCGTCGAGGGAACGAACGCGGGCGCGGTCGCGGCGTTCAACGCGGGTTTCGTCAACGAGGGGGGCGAGCACGCGATCGCCGTCTCCGGGACCGCCCTGCACTTGGTCGGCGCTACGCGCCCGCTCTGGGTCGTGCGCGCCGAGGATGGGAGCCTCGACGGGCTCGACGAGCACTTCGTGGACCTCCAGCGTGACCAGACGGTCAAGGACGTCCTCCGCGCGACCGGTGCCGGCATGCGCAGCGTTGAACACGTCAAGCGCTACACCTCCATCAGCACCGCGAACGATCAGGGCAAGACCTCCGGCGTCAATGCCATCGGTGTCATCGCCGCGGCGCTCAACAACGGTGCGACTCCGGGCCAGATCGGCACGACGACGTATCGTGCCCCGTACGCGCCCGTCGCCTTCGCGGCCCTCGCGGGACGCGAGCGCGGCGAGCTCTTCGACCCCGCGCGCCTCACGTCGATCCACCCGTGGCACGTCGAGCACGGCGCCGAGTTCGAGATCGTCGGCCAGTGGCTCCGGCCCTGGTACTACCCCCAGCCGGGCGAATCGATGGACGACGCCGTGCTCCGGGAGTGCGCGGCTGTGCGCACCTCGGTGGGCATGATGGACGCCACGACCCTCGGCAAGATCGAGGTCTGGGGCAGGGACGCGGGCGAGTTCCTGAACCGCATCTACACGAACGCCTTCAAGAAGCTCGCCCCCGGTTCGGCCCGCTACGGCGTCATGTGCACCCCGGACGGGATGATCTTCGACGACGGCGTCACCCTCCGCGTCGAGGAGAACCGCTACTTCATGACGACGACGACGGGCGGCGCCGCCCGCGTCCTCGACTGGCTCGAGGAGTGGCACCAGACCGAGTGGCCCGCGTTCGACGTGAACTTCACCTCGGTCACGGAGCAGTGGACGACGGTCGCCGTCGTCGGCCCGAAGTCACGCGCGGTCATCGCCAAGGTGGCCCCGGACCTCGACGTCGACAACGAGGCCTTCCCGTTCATGACGTTCCGCGAGACGACGCTCGCCTCGGGAATCCCGGCCCGCGTGTGCCGCATCTCGTTCTCCGGCGAGCTGGCCTTCGAGGTCAACGTCTCCGGCTGGTATGGGCAGCAGGTCTGGGAGGACATCTACGAGGCCGGGGCCGAGTTCGGAATGACCCCCTACGGGACCGAGACGATGCACGTTCTGCGCGCGGAGAAGGGCTACCCGATCGTCGGCCAGGACACGGACGGCACGGTCACCCCGCAGGACGCCGGGATGGAGTGGATCGTCTCGAAGGCGAAGGACTTCATCGGGAAGCGCTCGTACTCGCGCATCGACACCGTCCGGACGGACCGCAAGCACCTGGTCTCGCTGCTCCCAGTCGACCCGACGTTCCGGCTCCCCGAGGGAACGCAGCTCGTGGAGGCCGGAATCAGCGTGAACCCGGCCTACGGCCCCGTGCCGATGCTCGGGCACGTGACGTCGAGCTACCACTCGGCGGCACTCGGGCGCTCGTTCGCATTGGCGCTCATCAAGAACGGCCGGAACCGCATCGGCCAGACCCTCGTCGCCCCCGTGGGCAACCAGCTCGTCGACGTCGTCGTCGCCGACACCGTCCTCTACGACCCGGAAGGGAAGCGCCGCGATGGCTGAGCAAACCCTCACTGCCCCTATCACCGAGCTGCGCCGCAGCCCCGCAGGCCACCTCGCCGCCCAGTTCGCGGCGGCCGAGGTGACCGGCCCGCACAGCGTCGCATTGCGCGAGGTCCCGTTCCGGACCATGGTCGGCCTCCGCGTGGTGGCGGGAACGGACGCCGCACGTCGGGTCGAGGAATGGCTCGGCACGCCGCTCCCGGCCCGCTGCGGCGACGTCGCACTCGGCTCCGGCAACGCGATCCTGTGGCTGGGGCCAGACGAGTTCCTCGTCGTCGCCCCTCTGGGCAGCGCAGCGGCCCCGACCGAGGCCACCGCCAGTCTGGTGGGGGCACTCGGCGGCGACTCTGGCGCCGCCGTCGACCTCTCCGCGAACCGCACGACGTTCGAGCTGAGCGGGAAGGCGGCCCGCGACGTCCTCGAGAAGGGCTGCGCGCTCGACCTGCACCCACGTGCGTTCGCCGTCGGCGCGGCATACGTCACCCAGCTCGGCCCGGTGCCCGTCCTCCTCTGGAAGACCGGAAGCGAAACATGGGAGATCTTCCCGCGGGCCTCCTTCGCCGACTACCTCGGGCGCTGGCTGCTCGACGCGATGCGGGAATTCCATGGGACCCCGTGAGTACGTCCTGACTCTCGACTGCGCGGAACGGCCCGGGATCGTGTACGCGGTCTCGGGGTTCCTCGCGGAGCGCGGCTGCGACATCCTCGACATCAAGCAGTACGGCGACCGGCGGGGCGGGCACTTCTACATGAGGGTCCACTTCGACGCGCCGGAGTCCCTCGAACCGGACTTCGGGACCGTGGCCGAGCAGTTCGGGATGGCGTGGCGGCTCCGTCCTGCGGGGGAGAAGACCAGGGTCATGATCATGGTCTCCAGGTTCGGCCACTGCCTCAACGACCTGCTCTTCCGGTCGCGGATCGGCGAGCTCCCGGTGGACATCGTGGCCGTCGTCTCGAACCACGAGGACCATCGGGGCCTCGTGGAGTGGCACGGCATCCCGTACCACCACATCCCCGTGACCCCGGACGCGAAGCCGGAGGCCGAAGCCAAGCTGCTCTCGCTCGTTGACGGGTACGGTGTCGAGCTCGTGGTGCTCGCCCGCTACATGCAGGTGCTCAGCGACGCCCTCACCGCCCGGATGACGGGGCGGGTGATCAACATCCACCATTCGTTCCTGCCCTCGTTCAAGGGAGCCAAGCCGTACCACCAGGCGTGGGAGCGCGGCGTCAAGACCGTCGGCGCGACCGCCCACTACGTCAACGCCGAGCTCGACGAGGGGCCGATCATCGCCCAGCAGGTCATCGAGGTCGACCACACGCACTCGCCCGAGGACCTCGTCGCGGTCGGCCGCGACGCCGAGTGCAAGGCACTCAGCAACGCCGTCCGGTGGCACTGCGAGGGCCGGGTCATCCTGAACGGAAACCGAACGGTGGTGCTCCGATGAGTGGTGCGCCGGAGACGGAAGGAGATGCCCCATGGCACTGAGCGCACTCGACATGTTCTCGGTTGGGATCGGCCCGTCGTCGTCGCACACTGTCGGGCCGATGCGCGCGGCGGCTCTCTTCATCGGCCGGCTGCGCTCGGCGGGGCTTCTGGGCGACGTGGAGCGCGTGCAGGCCGAGCTGTTCGGCTCGCTCGGTGCGACCGGGCACGGGCACGGTTCGGACAAGGCCGTGATCCTCGGGCTGCAGGGCGAGCGGCCGGAGACCGTGGACACGGACACGGCCGACGCGAGGGTCGCCCAGGCTGGTGCCGAGGGCAAGCTCCTGCTCGCGGGGGAGCGGTACATTCCGTTCTCCCGTGGGGACGACGTCGTGATGCACCGGCGCCGTTCGCTCCCGGCCCACCCGAACGGGATGGTCTTCAAGGCGTACGACGGCGCAGGGCAGCTCCTGCACGAAGGCACCTTCTACTCGGTGGGCGGAGGGTTCGTCGTCGACGAGACCGCTGCCGGAGCGGATCGGATCGTCGAGGACTCGACCCCGCTGCCGTACCCCTTCACGACCGGCGCCCAGCTCCTTGAGCACTGCCGCCGTGAGGGAAAGCGGGTGAGCGACATCATGCTCGCGAACGAGCTCGCCTGGCGCAGCGAGGACGAGCTGCGCGCCGAGCTCCTCCACATCTGGGGCGTCATGAAGGAGTGCGTGCACAACGGCTGCACCCGCACCGAGAAGCTGCTTCCCGGTGGCCTCAAGGTCCCGCGGCGGGCGCCGAAGCTGCTCGCCGACCTCGAGGCCGCGAACGATCAGACCGACCCCATCCGAGCCATGGACTGGGTCAACCTGTTCGCGCTCGCGGTAAACGAGGAGAACGCCTCGGGCGGGCGGATCGTCACCGCCCCGACGAACGGGGCCGCGGGAATCGTGCCCGCCGTCCTGCACTACTACTCGACGTTCGTCCCCGGAGCCGACGACGACGGCGTCGTGCGCTTCCTGCTCACGGCCGCCGCGGTGGGAATCCTGTTCAAGGAGAACGCCTCGATCTCGGGGGCCGAAGTGGGATGCCAGGGCGAGGTCGGTTCGGCGTGTGCCATGGCGGCGGGCGGCCTGTGCGAGGTGCTGGGCGGCAGCCCGGAGCAGGTCGAGAACGCCGCCGAGATCGGCATCGAGCACAATCTCGGGCTCACGTGCGACCCCGTCGGCGGCCTCGTGCAGATCCCCTGCATCGAGCGCAACGCCGTGGCGAGCAACAAGGCCATCAACGCCGCGCGCATCGCGCTGCGCGGCGACGGCAGCCACAAGGTCTCGCTCGACAAGGCCATCAAGACCATGCGCGAGACCGGGGCGGATATGAAGGTCAAGTACAAGGAGACATCGCGCGGCGGGCTCGCCGTGAACGTCATCGAGTGCTGAGGGGAGTCTTCAATGTGGCAGACAACCGTTGTCAAGACACGGACCGGCCGCGGCCGGCGCGACGACTGGTCGCAGCTGGTCGGTCGAACCGTCGAAGTGTGGTTCCAGGGCGAGCAGGTCGCGACGGGCGTCGTCGACCTCGCCGCCGCGGACGACACCGTGCTCTGGCTCGCGGCCCAGGGAATCCAGCGCCGCAAGCTCTACGACAAGCTCGCGGGCTACGAGGTCTGGGCTTAGCCAGTCCTCCAGATGGGACCTGTTTCAGTGCGTCAGCAACACCCCGGTCTTCGGAACCGGGGTGTTGCTGTTTCTTTGGGCGCATTCATGGCCGGATACCTCTTGACAGCGTCCTGTGAGCTGGGCCACTGTTGTGTATGTCGCATCGAGTTGTGAGTAGCGCAATTCAGCTGAAGCGAAACTCCGGTCCGTTATCAGGAGCAGCACGCATGAAGACTCTTGCCATCGTGGGATCCTCCCTTGCGGGACTTTCCGCCGCCCGCGCGGCCCGTGCTGAAGGCTTCGAGGGACGCCTCGTCATGATCGGCGACGAAATCCACCGCCCCTATGATCGCCCTCCGCTGAGCAAGGACTTCCTCGCCGGAAAGGTCGGCGAGGAGAGCCTGGCGCTCGAGGACTCGCCCGAGGACCTCTCAGCCGAGTGGCTGCTGGGTGAGCGGGCTGTCGCGCTTCAGCCCGCGGAGCGCACCGTCGTTCTGGAGGGCGGCCGGCGGGTCGAGGCGGACGGAGTCGTCATAGCCACCGGATCCGCTGCCAGAAAGCTTGACCAGTTCGAGGGGCTCGAGAACGTCTACACGCTGCGCACGGTCGACGACGCGCGGTGCCTGCGCGAGGAACTGCGGCCGGGCGCACGGCTCCTCGTCATCGGGGCGGGTCTGATCGGGGCCGAGGTCGCCTCGACGGCTCGCGTGGCGGGCGTCGAGGTGACGCTTCTCGGGGGCCCGAGTGTGCCGCTGGGGCGAAGCCTGGGCGCGACGATGGGAGAAGTCCTTTCCGGCCTGCATGCCCTCAACGGGGTTGACTTCGTCCAGGGTGCCGTGGTCACTGGCGTTCGTTCGGAGGCCGCCAGGCTGCGAGCTGTCGAGCTCTCGGATGGGCGGGTTGTCAAGGCTGACGCAGTCCTTGTCGCCGTCGGAGGAGTTGCGTCCACCGCCTGGCTCGCAGCATCGGGCATCCAGCTGGCTGACGGTGTGGTGTGTGATGACCATGGCCGCACGAGCGTTCCCGGCGTCGTCGCCGTGGGCGACTGCGCGGCGTGGCGTGATCGGCACCTTGGCCGTCCGCAGCGCCACGGGCACTGGAACGCCGCGCTCAGCCAGCCGGCCCGCGCGGTCAAGGCGCTCCTCGGCAGCCCAGACGCCGACCCGCACACCGCCGTCCCCTACTTCTGGTCCGATCAGTACGGCATCCGGATCCAGTTCAGCGGACACGCCGAGCTGGCCGACCGCGTCGATATTGAAGCCGGGGATCCGGCAACGCACAGCTTCCTCGCTGCCTACTACCGCGGCACCGAGCCGGTGGGGCTGCTGAGCAGCGGACAGCCGCGCCTTTTTGCCAAGCGGCGCCGCGACGTCGAACGCTCCCTCCGGACGACGACGCCGGGACTCGCCGCTGCCGTCTAGGACCACCGGACCTGCAGACACCCTACGAAGAACAACACGTGACCAAGAACGTCACCTGAGAAGGAGAAGACATGACGACTGCACCGGAGAAGCTCGCGGCTCAGGGGAGCCACGAGAAGATCTCGGAGAGCCTCATATCGACGTTGCCGGGCTACACCTACGTGGACCAGGGCGTCTTCGCGGCCGAGCAGGAGCGCATCTTCGAGAAGATGTGGTTCTGCGCCGTCCGCTCGGCGGACCTCGAGAAGCCGGGCTCGTTCAAGACGGTCCAGGTGGGGCGCGAGAGCATCATCGTGTCGAAGAACCGCAAGGGCGAGGTCCGAGCGTTCTTCAACATCTGCCGCCACCGGGGCGCCAAGCTGTGCATGGAGGAGTCGGGAACGGCGGAGCGCTCCTTCCAGTGCCCGTACCACGCCTGGACGTATGATCTCGACGGCAAGCTCGTCGCGGCGCCGAACCTGACGAAGATGCCGGACATCGACCGGCACGAGTATGGCCTCGTGAAGGCTCACGTGCGCGAGTACCTCGGCTACGTCTGGCTGTGCTTGGCCGAGGAGCCGCCTTCGTTCGAGGAAGACGTCATGGGTGCGATCGAGGAGCGTCTCGGCGACGTGCACAAGATCGACGGCTACGACGTGGCGAACCTGAGCCTCGGCCGCCGGATCACGTACGACGTCAAGGCCAACTGGAAGCTCATCATCGAGAACTTCATGGAGTGCTACCACTGCGCCACGATCCACCCCGAGCTGACCGAGGTCCTGCCGGAATTCGCCGACGGGCTCGCCGCACAGTACTTCGTGGGGCACGGGGCCGAGTTCGGGGAGAACATCAAGGGCTTCACGGTGGACGGCTCGGAGGGCCTGGACGTGATCCCGGGCGTGGCGGATGACCAGGACCGCCGGTACTACGCGATCACGATCAAGCCGACCGTGTTCGTGAACCTTGTTCCCGACCATGTGATCATCCACCGGATGTTCCCGATGGCCGCCGACCGCACCATTGTCGAGTGCGACTGGCTGTACCTGCCGTCGGTCGTGGAAAGCGGGAAGGACGTCAGCCGCTCTGTCGAGCTCTTCCACCGCGTGAACGAGCAGGACTTCGACGCGTGCGAGCGCTGCCAGCCGGCGATGGCGTCGAAGATCTACGCCAAGGGCGGGGTTCTCGTGCCCAGTGAGCATCACATCGGCGCGTTCCACAGCTGGGTCATGGACCAGGTCGGGGACATCGTGCCGGAGAGCAGCCATGGGACGCTCAGGGAAGTGCGATGACGAGGGAAGTGCGATGACAAGCGAAGCGACGAACAAGATGGTCCGGGTCTGCCCGCTGTCGCAGCTGGCGCGGGGGGACGCGATGCGGCTGGAGACACGTCCTCCGATCGCCGTCTTCCACACGGAGGAAGGGGAGCTCTTCGCGATCGACGATACGTGTACGCACCAGGACGCCTCGCTCGCCGACGGCTACGTGGAAGGGTGCGAGGTCGAGTGCCCCCTGCACGCGTCGAAGTTCGATCTGCGCACAGGCGCCGTCGACGCCCCGCCTGCAAAGCTGCCCGTGCGCGTGCATGCGGTGGAAGTCCGGGATGGCGACATCTACCTCCAGGAGTCCGATGAGGAGCCCAACCTGCCACCAGGAATCACTGTCGACGGTCACGTCTAGCCGTCCCAGAATTCAGCGAAAGGAACTCTTCGTGACGGTCAATGGCGATGTCACTATCGAAGGAAGCAAGGAAGTTCCCCGGGGCAGGCACATGGACGGAAAATCGCGCCGGCGCCGGCGACTCATCGTCGCCGACATCAACGTCGTCGATCACCCGATGCTCAAGAAGGCCATCGGCGGCATGGTGGTCGGCAACACCATGGAGTGGTACGACGTGGGGGTCTTCGGCTACCTCATCACCACGATGGGGCCGGTCTTCCTCCCGGAGGCGGATCGCGCCGTCCAGACGCTCTTCCTGCTCGGGACGTTCGCGGCGACGTTCATCGCGCGCCCGCTGGGCGGCGTCGTCTTCGGTTGGCTGGGCGACAAGGTGGGCAGGCAGAAGGTGCTCGCCACGACGCTGATCCTGATGTCCGCGAGCACCCTTGGGGTGGGCCTGCTTCCGGGGTACGCCCAGATCGGGATCTGGGCGGCCGCGCTGCTCGTGACCTTGAAGCTCGTGCAGGGCTTCTCGACCGGCGGCGAATACGCGGGGGCCACCACGTTCGTGTGCGAATACGCGCCGGACAAGCGACGCGGCTTCTTTGCGAGCTTCCTCGACATGGGTTCGTATCTCGGCTTCGCCCTGGGAGCGGCTCTCGTCTCCGTGCTCCAGTTGGCCCTCGGGCAGGATGCCATGGAGCACTGGGGCTGGAGGATCCCCTTCCTTGCAGCCGGGCCGCTCGGCGTGATCGCGGTCTACTTCCGAAACAAGATCGAGGAATCGCCGCAGTTCCAGGCGACTCTGGACGCCCAGGAAGCAGCGGCCGCGAACGCGGTCGCCGCAGACGCGGCGTTTGCCAAGGGGCCGCTGGGAGTCCTCAAGGCCTACTGGCGTCAGATTCTTCTCGCCATGATCCTCGCGGCGGCCGCGAACACTGTCGGCTACGCTCTGACGTCGTACATGCCGACGTACCTGACGGATGCCAAGGGCTACGACCCGGTGCATGGCACCTTGCTGACGATTCCTGTGCTCGTGGTGATGGCCCTGTGCATCCCGCTCACAGGGAAGCTCTCGGATCGTATCGGCCGGCGTCCTGTGCTCTGGATCGGAGCCGGAAGCACGGTACTGTTCTCGGTTCCGGCGTTCCTCCTGATCTCGGTCGGTGCCGTCTGGTCGACCTTGGCCGGCTTGGCCCTGATCGCCTTCCCGGTCACGTTCTACGTCGCCAACCTCGCTTCGGCGCTGCCCGCTCAGTTCCCGACGTCGAGCCGCTACAGCGGTATGGGGATCGCGTACAACTTTGCGGTCGCGATCTTCGGCGGAACCACGCCGTTCATCGTCCAAGGCCTCATCGAGGTCAGCCACGACGACATGGCCCCCGCGTACTACCTCATGGCGACCTCCCTGGTCGGGGCGGTCGCTGTCTACTTCCTGCGGGAAGCGGCGCAGCGTCCCCTTCCCGGGTCGATGCCGAGCGTGGATACCGACGCAGAGGCGCGGCAACTGGTCGCTACCCAGGACGACAATCCGCTCATCAATCTCGATGAAATGCCGTTCGAGACGATGCGTCTGCGGGACTGAACTCATTCAGCTCAACTCCATCCGCTGAACTCATTCGAAGGAGAAATCAATGACTGACATCACCCAAGCCCAAGCCGACGCCGTCCTGTCGGCGGCGCGCGACGCGGCGACGGCCACGGGAACGGCAATGAACATCGCGGTCGTCGACGGCGGAGGCAACCTCAAGGCGTTCACGCGAATGGACGGTGCGTGGCTGGGCAGCATCGACATTTCCATCAAGAAGGCCCGTACGGCCCGTTTCTTCGACATGCCGACCGGATCGATTGGAGAACTCTCCCAGCCCGGCGGCCCGCTCTTCAACATCGAAGTGTCCAACGGAGGGCTCATCACGTTCCCGGGGGGCATTCCGATCTCGGTCGGCGGGGAGATCATCGGTGCCATCGGGGTCAGTGGTAGCACCGTCGAGAATGACCACAAGGTTGCTTCGGCAGGAGCGGCTGTCAACCTGTGAACCTGATCGGGAGGCCCGTCGTCCACCGGGCCTCCCGAGCTCGTTTTCCGTGAACGGTGCTTCGGTGGCTGATGCCTGGGGAGGCGGGCATCGGAGCACCGCTGAGGGACAACGAGCAAGCGGACGAGCACGAAGGAGTGAGCATGGCCGGAAACAGGGCGGTTGCGTACAAGGAGCCCGGCGTCGTGGAGGTGATCGACACCGAGTATCCGACGTTCGAGCTCAAGGACGGGCCGGGGGTGAATCCCGCGAACGTTGGCCGGAAGGTCCCGCACGGGGCGATCCTGCGGACGGTCTCGACGAACATCTGCGGCTCGGACCAGCACATGGTCCGCGGGCGCACCACCGCGCCCAAGGACCTGGTCCTCGGGCACGAGATCACCGGCGAGGTCGTCGAGGTCGGCCCGGGCGTGGAGTTCGTCAAGGTGGGGGACATCGTCTCGGTCCCGTTCAACATCTCCTGCGGCCGGTGCCGGAACTGCAAGGAGCGCAAGACCGGGATCTGCCTGAACGTCAACCCCGACCGGCCGGGCAGCGCCTATGGGTATGTGGACATGGGCGGCTGGGTCGGCGGGCAGGCCGAGTACGTGCTGGTCCCGTACGCGGACTGGAACCTGCTGAAGTTCCCGGACCGGGACCAGGCGTTGGAGAAGATCATGGACCTGACCATGCTCTCGGACATCTTCCCCACCGGCTTCCACGGCGCGGTCACCGCGGGGGTCGGCGTCGGCTCCACGGTGTACATCGCGGGGGCAGGCCCCGTGGGCCTGGCGGCCGCCGTGGGGGCACAGCTGCTGGGGGCCGCCGTCGTCATCGTGGGGGACATGAACGAGGGTCGTCTGGCCCAGGCGAAGTCTTTCGGCTGCGAGACGGTCAACGTCTCCGAAGGCGACCCGAAGGACCAGATCGAGCAGCTCCTCGGAGTCCCGGAGGTCGACTGCGGTGTCGACGCTGTCGGCTTCGAGGCCCGCGGGCATGGCAAGGACGCCTCGCACGAGGCCCCTGCGACGGTGCTGAACTCGCTCATGGACCTCACCGCCGCCGGCGGGGCCTTGGGCATCCCGGGCCTGTACGTCACGGGGGATCCGGGCGGGATCGACGAGGCCGCCCAGCACGGCTCCCTCTCGCTCTCGCTCGGCACCGGGTGGGCCAAGTCGCTTTCGTTCACGACCGGCCAGTGCCCCGTGATGAAGTACAACCGGCAGTTGATGATGGCGATCCTGCACGAGAAGGTCCAGATCGCCAAGGCCGTCAACGCCAAGGCCATCCCGCTCGAGGAAGCCCCCCGCGGCTACGC
>NZ_DAIUJO010000084.1:0-15911 GCF_036848755.1 Sinomonas sp.
GTGACACACCCTGCGGACGTGACGGCGCAAGAAGGAAGCGGACGACGACGGGCGAGCACCCGCCGTCGTCCGCTCTTCACCTCTTCTCGACGGGACTTGGCTCAGGCGCGGGCGCGTGCCCGGTTCGCCTTGAGCCGCTCGTTGGCATCCAGGATGACCTTGCGGATGCGGATGTCTTCCGGGGTGATCTCGACGCACTCGTCCTCACGCGCGAACTCGAGGGACTCCTCGAGCGTGAGCGTGCGGGGCGGGGTGAGCCCCTCGAAGTTGTCCGCCGTGGAGGAACGCATGTTGGTGAGCTTCTTCTCCTTGGTGATGTTGACGTCCATGTCGTCGGCGCGCGAGTTCTCGCCCACGATCATGCCCTCATACACCTCGGACGTCGGCTGCACGAAGAACGTCCCCCGCTCCTGCAGGTTGATCATGGCGAACGGGGTCGCTACGCCGGCGCGGTCCGCCACGAGCGAGCCGTTCGTGCGGTACTCGATGTCGCCGGCCCACGGCTCGTAGCCCTCTGCAATGGAGGACGCGATGCCAGCGCCGCGCGTGTCCGTGAGGAACTTCGTGCGGAACCCGATGAGGCCACGCGACGGGACGATGAACTCCATGCGGACCCAGCCAGTGCCGTGGTTCGCCATGTTCGTCATGCGGCCCTTGCGCGCGGCAAGGAGCTGCGTGACGGCCCCGAGGTACTCCTCGGGCACGTCGATCGTCATGTGTTCGGTCGGCTCGAGCACGTGCCCGTCGACCTTCTTCGTGACAACCTGGGGCTTGCCGACCGTGAGCTCGAAGCCCTCGCGGCGCATCTGCTCCACCAAGATCGCCAGAGCCAGTTCACCGCGGCCCTGGACCTCCCATGCGTCAGGACGCTCGGTCGGGAGAACACGGATCGAGACGTTGCCGATCAGTTCCTTGTCGAGGCGGTCCTTGACCTGGCGGGCAGTCACCTTCGCACCCTTGACCCGACCGGCGAGCGGCGAGGTGTTGATGCCGATCGTCATCGAGATCGCAGGATCGTCGACCTTGATGAGCGGGAGCGGCTGCGGGTTCTCGACGTCGGTGAGCGTCTCGCCGATGGTGATGTCCTCGATGCCTGCGACGGCCACGATCTCTCCCGGGCCCGCTGACTCGGTGGGGACGCGCTCGAGCGCCTTCGTCGCGAGCAGCTCGGTGATCTTGACGGGCTTGATCGTGCCGTCGTGGCGCGCCCACGCAACCTGCTGCCCCTTGCGGAGGGTGCCGTTGTAGATGCGCAGGAGCGCGAGACGGCCGAGGAACGGCGAGGCGTCCAGGTTCGTGACGTGCGCCTGGAGGACGCCCTCGGGATCGTACGTCGGCGCCGGGATGTGCTTGACGATGGTCTCGAAGAGCGGCTCGAGATTGTCGTTGCCCGGAACGGTTCCGTCCGCGGGCTGCTCAAGCGACGCCGCGCCCATCTTCGCGGCAGCGTAGACGACGGGGACGTCGAGAACCTTGTCGAGGTCGAGGTCGGGGACCTCGTCGGCGAGGTCGGAGGCCAGACCGAGCAGGAGGTCCATGGTCTCGCTCACGACCTCGGAGATGCGCGCATCCGGTCGGTCGGTCTTGTTGACCACGAGGATGACCGGCTTGTGGGAGGCGAGCGCCTTGCGAAGCACGAAGCGGGTCTGCGGGAGCGGGCCTTCCGACGCGTCGACGAGGAGCACGACGCCGTCGACCATCGAGAGGCCGCGCTCGACCTCGCCGCCGAAGTCTGCGTGGCCCGGGGTGTCGATGACGTTGATGAGGATGCCGCCCGGCTCCCCCACCTCGGCTGCAGCCGGACCGGCGTACTGAACCGTCGTATTCTTCGCGAGGATCGTGATGCCCTTTTCACGCTCGAGATCGCCCGAGTCCATCACGCGGTCCTCGATCTCGCCGTGGGCGGCGAACGAGTTGGTCTGCTTGAGCATGGCGTCGACGAGCGTCGTCTTGCCATGGTCGACGTGGGCGACGATGGCGACGTTGCGGAGGTCAGTGCGGAAGACAGTGGACACGGTTTCAGACATACGCTTTGGGCTCGATTCGGTGGGTCGCGATGGTCCGAGGCCGGGCATCGGCACGACGCGCTGGCGGCACAACGGAACAGACCCTCGGAAGGGCCAGCCCTTCTAGTTTACGCTCTCCCCCACGCTGCCGAATCCTCGGCTCATGTCCGATGGCCCCGTCCCGCAGGTTCTGGTCTGCGGGACGGGGCCATCGAGGTGCCCGAGCGTCAGTCGATGCCGCTCGCGAGCAGGAGTTCGCGCAGCTCGCGGCGCTCACGCTGCTTCTCCGGATCGGGGAGCGGCACGGCCGCGAGGAGGCGCTGGGTGTAGGCCTCCTGCGGGTTGCGCAGGATCTGGTCCCGCGAGCCCTGCTCGACGATGCGCCCATGCTGCATGACGCAGATGTGGTCGGCCAGGACGTCGATCACCGCCAGGTCGTGGGTCACGAAGAGGGACGCGAAGCCGAGCTCCTTCTGGAGGGCCTGGAACAGCTCGAGGACCTTCGCCTGGACGGAGACGTCGAGCGCCGATGTCGGCTCGTCCGCGACCATGAGCTTCGGCTTGAGGGACAGGGCGCGGGCGATCCCGACGCGCTGCTTCTGGCCGCCCGAGAGCTCATGGGGGTAGCGGTTGCGGTAGGACCTCGGGAGCTCGACCTGATCGAGGAGCGTCTCGACGCGCTTCTGGAGGTCGGCGCCCTTGGCGACGCCCGCGAGGAACATCGGCTCGCCGATCGACTCGCCGATGGGAAGCCGGGGGTTGAGGGACGACGACGGGTCCTGGAACACCATGCCCACCGAGCGACGGATCTCGTGGAGTTCCTTCGAGTTCTTCTTGAGCCCCGAGATCTCCCGGCCGCCGACCTTGAGCGAGCCTTCCGCCACCGGAAGAAGCCCGACGGCGGCGCGTCCGATCGTCGTCTTGCCCGAACCCGACTCCCCGACGAGGCCCACGACCTGCCCCGGATACACGACGAGGCTTGCGCCCTCGACCGCGCGGAACGCCTGAACCCGGCCCTGCTTGGGGTATTCGATCGCGACGTCCCGGAGCTCGAGCACGGGGGTGCCGCGACGCTTCGCCTCGGCCTCCGCTGACTCTCGCAGCGCGGCGAGGTTCTCCTTCTCGCGCTGGGCGAGCTCCACGGCGTCGACCGCCTCGAGCTCGGTACCCGTGGCCGCTGCCAAAGCGGCCGTGATGTCCACCTCGGCCTCCTCTTCCGAGCCCTGCCCGAGGTGGGGCACGGCCGCGAGGAGCGCTTGGGTGTACTCGTGCTTCGGAGCGTGGAAGATCTCCTCGGACGTGCCGGACTCGACGATGACGCCGCGGCGCATGACGACGATGCGGTCGGCGAGGTCAGCCACGACCCCCATGTCGTGCGTGATGAGGATGACGGCGCTGTTGAGCTTGTCCTTGAGGTGACGCATGAGGTCGAGGATCTCGGCCTGAACCGTCACGTCGAGCGCGGTGGTCGGCTCGTCGGCGATGAGCAGCTTCGGATCGCACGACAGCGATTGGGCGATCATGGCGCGCTGCCGCTGGCCGCCCGAGAGCTGGTGCGGATACGACTTGAAGGCCTTCTCGGGATCCGGGAGCTCGACGAGCTCGAGCATCCGGAGAGCCCGAGACTTCGCCTCGTCCGGTGAGATCGGGTTGTGCAGGCGGATCGTCTCCACAATCTGGTTGCCGATCGTGTACACGGGGTTGAGCGCCGTCATAGGCTCCTGGAAGATCACCGCCACGTCGTTGCCTCGCACGCGCCGGATCGCCGAACGGTCCTTCCCGAGCAACTCCTGGCCGGCCAGCTTTACGCTGCCCCGCACGCGGCTGTTCGACGGGAGAAGGTCGAGAAGTGCCATGGAGCTCGCCGATTTGCCCGAGCCCGATTCGCCGACGATCGCGAGGACCTCGCCAGCCCGCACCTCGTAGTTGAGGCCGATCGCGGCGGGCACCCACTCCTTATCGACGCCGAAATCGACGCTCAGGTCCTTGACCTCCAAGACCATCTGGCCCTTGACGAGATCGGCCGCCACCATCGGGCCTTTCCTCTCGGAGCGGCGGCTCTTTCCTGCCATGCCGAGGTTCTCAGTCATCCTCTGCTCTTCCTTCCGTGCACCGTTCCCGCCGGCCCGTGGCCATCAGGTCGGAATTGGCGAATTTCAAGGGGCGATCCTGCATGATGAGGGAATGAGCGCCCTCCACCACACCGGCCCCGTCGACGTGTTCAAAGCCCGCAGCAACAAGGCGCTCGCGGCCATTCTCTGGGCGCTCGCGGCGTTCGGCTTGGTTGTGACGCTTGCCCAGTCGGGAGTCGGAGGCCTGCGGTTCGTGGCGCCACTGGCCCTCATGGCTTTCGCCGGCTGGGCACTGTTCTGGCGACCGGCCGTCGTCGTCAGCGACGCTGGGGTGGAACTGATCAACCCGCTGCGCGACGTCGGTGTGCCGTGGGAGGCGCTCGCCTTCGTCGACACGAAGTACGCCCTGACGCTGGTCACCGGCGCGGGGCGCTTCTCTGCCTGGGCGGCTCCGGCCCCGGGAGTCATGGGCGCGCGCCACGCGCGCCCCGACAACCTCGTCGGCCTCCCAGCGAGCAGCTACGGCCCCGGTCAGTCGGTTCGTCCGGGCGACCTCAGCCACACCGTCTCGGGCCAAGCCGCGCTCCTGGTTCGCCGCCGCTGGGCGGCGCTGGTGGAACGCGGCTCGATCGAAGGCGGCCTGGTCGAGGAAACGCCCGTCACACGCGGCGTAGCGTGGTGGATAGCGGCTGTCGCCGTCGTGCTCGCGGGCGCGACCTTCGCAACCCTCGCCTGACCCGGGCTCCGCCACGGCAGCCTCCCCCGCAATGGCGTTCACCTCAGGGAGCCCTGCGCTCGGAGTCCGGAGCACCACCGTGCGCCTCTTGGTCGGGAACCACGCCCCTCGCAGGATTGATGGTGCCGTCGACGTCGAGCGACGTCTCTGAAACCTCGGGCTCGGCGACCACGCCTACGGCACCGCTTCCGGTGGCGCCGGCTCCGGCCGCGGCCGGCACCGAGCTCCCGTGGCTCTGCCGAGCCTTCGCCCTCTTCGCGTTGAACTTCTTCTGCCGCGGGTCGAACGCGTCGCGGAGCCCGTCGCCGATGAAGTTGATGCTGAGGCAGATGAGCACGATGAAGAGGCCCGGCCACCAGAACAGCCACGGACGCGTCGAGAACGCCTCCTGGTTCTGCGAGATGAGCAGGCCGAGCGACGTGTCCGGCGCCTTGACGCCGACGCCGAGGTAGCTCAGCGCCGTCTCGAGCAGGATGGCGGAGGACATGAGCAGGGTGCCGTTGACGATCACCACGCCGACGGCGTTGGGCAGGATGTGCTTGAAGATGATCCGCATGTTGGACGCGCCCGAGATGCGGGCGGCGTCGACGAACTCGCGTTCGCGCAGCGAGAGGAATTCGCCGCGCACGAGGCGCGCGAGGGAGACCCAGGCGACGAACCCGAGGAAGATGCCAAGCACCACGACGCCGTTGGTCGCCGCGAACTGGGCAAACCAGGACCCGGAGTCACGTCGTCCCGCCGTCTGCGACATGACGGCGGCGAGGAGCAGCACCGGGATGATGATGATGATGTCCGTGATGCGCATGAGGATGGTCTCTACCCAGCCCCGGAAGTATCCGGAGAGCGCTCCGACAAGGACGCCGATGATGCCGGCTACGACGCCGATGATGATCATGATCGTGATCGACTGCTGGGCGCCGCGCATCGTCATGGCGAAGAGGTCGCGGCCGATCCGATCCTGCCCGAACGGGTGGTCGCCAAAGCTGAACGGGACGAGAGTCCATGTCGGCTGACCGAAGTTGACGAGGGGGGTGACCTGGTCGAACCGGTACTTCCACCAACCCGGCAACGGCCCCCAGCCCTCGGCCGAGAACGCGAGAACGAAGATTGCCGCGAAGACGATGAGACCCGCGAGTGCGCCCGAGTGGCCGAAGAAGCGCTTCCGGACGATCTGCCCGAGGCTGAGGCCTTTGGCCTCGACGACCGGTTCGATTCCGGCGGCTGGCTGCGCGGCCGCCGCATCGGCGCGGACGGTGGCCGCGAGGTCTTCTTGCTGAGACTGCTGGCTCATGTCACTTCACCCTAACGCGAGGATCGAGCGCGGAGTACACGAGGTCCGCGATGAGGTTGAACGCCAGGGCGGTGATCGCGACGCACGCGAACACACCCATCACCGGGTTCGGGTCGACGTGCGAGATCCCCTGGAGGAACATGTAGCCCATGCCCGGCACCGAGAAGACCGTCTCGGTGATGACCGCGCCGCCGATCAGCTGGCCGATGTCGAGTGCGACGACGGTCGAGATCGGGATGAGCGCGTTGCGGAAGGCATGCCGCATGACGACGGATCGCTCGCTCGCGCCCTTCGCCCGGGCGGTGCGGATGTAGTCCGTGTTCATGACCTCGAGCATCGACGAGCGGGTGTAGCGCGTGTAGCTCGCGAGCGAGATGAGGACGAGGGCGATGGTCGGCAGGATGAGGTGGGTGAAGCTGTCGAGCCCGTGCTGCCAGAAGTCGCCCTGCAGGTTCGGGGTGGCGCCGCCAATCGTGGCGATCGGACGGCCGCGGATGCTGTCGTTGTTGTAGTAAGCCGGCCAAGCCTGCATGAAGCGGTCGAGAAGCACCATGGCTCCGACGAGGAACGCTGTGATGCCACCGACCCGCATGCCTTGGCCGCGGTCGTAGCCGCCCCAGAACCAGCCCGCGGCAACGCCGACCAGAACGGTCACGACTGCGAGGATGAAGATCATGAGGCCGGTCGCCACGTCGAGCAGCGGCTGGATCGGGAAGTAGACGACCGCGCCGATCAGGACGGCGGTGAGGCCGGCGTACAGCGCGCGTCGGTTCTGAAGGCCGGCTGCGAGGACCGTGACGGCGAAGGCGAAGCCGACGCCCAGGATCAGGATGACGCCGAGTCCCAGGCCAGGGGTCGTGAACCAGTGCGTGAGGCTCGCAACGATGCACACGAGGGTGACGAACGCGAAGACGATCGCCCCATTGATGGCGCGCCGTCGGAGGGCCCCCGACGAGACGACAGCCGCGATCACACCGAGCACGATGCCGATGCCGAGCGCGATGGGCAGCGGGATCGTCGGGTTCGCGAGGAAGTTGTTGAAGTCGATCGCGCCGAATTCCTTGAGCAGGACGGCGACCCAGAAGATGGGCAGCGAGAAGAAGAGGAAGGCCATGAACGTCACGCCGTAGTCGAGGGCGCTGTACTGGCGGAGTGCGGTGACGATGCCGAGGGCGACGCCGATGAGGATCGCAAGGACGGTCGCGCCGGTCACGAGGGTGAGCGTCTGGACGAGCGCCTGGCCGAGCGCCTGGGTCACGGGCTGACCGACCAGGTTCATGCCGAGGTTGCAGTTTCCGACGACGCAGCCAGCGGCCCCGCCGAGCCACTTGAAGTAGCGGATGGGGGCCGGGGTGCCCAAGTCAAGAAGCTGCGATCTCGCCTGCATGAGCTGGGCGGCGTTGGGGGAATTACTGGCGCGCAGATCAGCAAGTGGATCTCCGGACAGCGCAGTGAGGTTGTACACCAGGAACGATGCGCCGAGGAGGATCAATGCTGCGGTGATGAGGCGCCGGACGACGTAAGTCACCATGATTGTTTGTACCTCTGGAAGTCGGCTGCCCGATAGGTGGGAGAGCAGCTCGTTAGGGGGCCTGGGGGCGATGCCCCGCGGTCGGCGGGGACCCGACGGCGGAGGCTGGTATGCCGGGTGGCGCTGAGAAGCGCCGGGACCATGGAGCTCGGTCCCGGCGCTTCGGCAGCATCAGAACTGAAGGTGCTTACGTGGTCGCCCAGTCCCAGTAGTTCCACCACACGCCGCTGCTGTTCGGCATGTACTGGACACCGGTCACGCGGTTGCTGTACGCATCCACGCCGACCGCCTGGAAGAGCGGCAGACCGTACGACGAGGCCCAGATCCGAGCATCGATCTGCTGCTCGAGGCTCACCTGCTTCGCCTGGTCCGTGGTCTGGATGAGCTGCTTCATGAGCGCATCCGCCTGCGGGTCCGAGAACTTGTTGAAGTTCGAGCCGCTGCCCGACTGGAAGATCTGCGGGACGCCGGAGACGCCGACGCCCGGGTTGATCCAGCCGAAGATCGAGGCATCGTAGGTGCCGTTGCCGAGCGCCTTGCCCCAGTCAGAGGCTCCCAGACCGCCGTCGACGACCTTGAAGCCAGCCTTTGCAGCGCTCGCCGCAATGAGCGTGTAGGCGTCAACACGGTTCGGGTTGTCCTTGTTGTACATGATCCGGACCGTGGGGGTCTTGCCGGCAAGGAGTTGCTTGGCCTTGTCGATGTTGACCGAATCGTAGGCGGACGAGCCGTTGTTCTTGACCGAATCAGCGTAGCCGGCCTGCTGCGGCACGAAGATCTGCGAGTCGAGAGGCTTCGCGTTCGGATCCATCTGGCTGATCAGCTTGGTCAGGATGTCCTGGCGCGGAACCGTGAGCATGAACGCCGTGCGGACGTTCTGGTCCGCAAAGACACCGCTGAAGTTCAGGTCGACGTGGTCGTACGAGAGCTGGTTGCCCTGATCGACCGTGACGCCCTGGAGGGCCTTGAGCTGCTGGATCGTGTCCGACGAGGCCTGCGGGGCGATGATGTCCGCCTCGCCGTTCTTGAGGGCTTGGATCTGGGCCGGCGCCGAGCCGATGTAGCGCACCACGATCTGGTCGAGGTGAGCCGCCGGGCCCCAGTTGTAGTCCTTGTTGCGGACGAGCGTCATGGACTGGTCCGGGACCATGTCCTTGACGACGTACGGGCCGTTCGAGAGGAACAGGCTCGTGTCCGTAGGCAGCGTCTTGGTATCGAAGCCGGTGTTGTAGAAGTCGGCAGCCTTCTTGAGGGTCTCGTTGACCGGCTGCGGGCTGGACGGATCGCCCTTCTTCATGCCCTTCATGAGGTCGTAGAGCGCCTTGGCGTCCGACAGGCCTGCATGCTTGGCGACAATGTGCGCCGGGATGTCGATCGTGCCGTTGTTGCCACCGATCGCCGTCTCCCAGTCGGAGTACGGCGTCGTGTACGTGAGCGTGAACGTCTTGCCGTCTGAAGAGACGTCAGGGAAGTTCGTGTTGTTGAGGCCCTGGGTCGAGGCCGCCGTCGAGAAGTAGCTCGTGCCGGTCTTGCCATCGGCGCTCGCATCGTCGAACCACCCCGAGTTTGCCGCCCAGTTGAGGGCGACGTCGTACGCGGTCACCGGGGTGCCGTCCGACCACTTGACGCCGTCGTTGATCGTGTACTTCACGGTCAGCGGGTTGTCCGAGGTCTTCTCGTACGAGCCGAACTTGTCGTTGTGCACGACCTTCAGCTTGTTGTCCACATAGTAGAAGCCCATGTGGGTCGCGTAGCTGATCTTCGAGTTGATGTCCGTATTGCCGTTAGCGGTATTCGAGTTGAACGTGTTGAACGCGTTCACCTCGACGACCGTGGCGCTCCCGCCCTGCTTGGCCGCCCCGCTACTCGACGACGACGAGGCCGCCGTTCCGCCGCCTTGGGTCGCGCAGGCGCTGAGGGCCAGGACAGCCGCAGCTGCAACCCCAACCACCTTCGAAATACGCCTGAAACGCATTCCGCCTCCTATGTTCCGTGAATTCAGTGCCGGAAGCTTCCGGCGGACGGCCCTCCCCCAGACAGGGACGTGGCGCGCCTCACATGCCCCACAGCCTACGCACAGTAACAGCGCGCTGGCTACGAAAGCGACGTTTCAGATTACGGTTGTTACCGAGCTGCAACATATCTTTCAGATTTTGTTCAGGAGTGCCCTCTGGGACCGAGGTGATTGGGAAAGCCCAATCGATCTCTCCCCGCAGTCTCGCGGCATACTCGACGGTAGGCCGGCGCGGTCAATCGCTCGGCACGCCGGTCAGGACAGGTCGCCCTCTGCTCATGAGCCGTGTGCCGGACCCGCGGCGGCCGCCCGGTCCCCGCCTCAGCCATCAGCATCAAGCGGACGGGCGGAAGGGACCTAAGGCCCGTATCCTTTCGCGTCGAGAGTCCCTAGGGTGGACGGAGGTCAAGCAAGGGCCTTTATGGGGACTGGGCCGGCGGCGTCGGAAGGGCGCGTTCGCCGGACGGAGGCATCCTTCCTCCCCAGCCGCCGCCGGCCCGCACCCCCCATCTCCCCTCTCGTGAAAGAATCGAGAGCCATGGCGCACGCCATGCTCAACATGGGAGGCGCAGATGCGGGCCACCGTCAGGGACGTCGCACGCCTCGCCGGCGTGTCCCCCAAGACGGTCTCCAACGTCGTCAACGGAACCGTCAGGGTCAGCCCGGATACCCGCGAACGGGTCGAGTCGGCCATGGCAAGCCTCGACTACGTTCCCAACCTCTCGGCTCGTGGCCTCCGCAACGGACGGTCGGGGCTCATCGCACTGGCCCTGCCGGACCTGGGCACCCTCTATTCGGCTGAACTCGTCCACGAAGTGGTAGAGGCCGCCCACCGCCACCAGCTTGCCGTCCAGCTCGAAGAGACTGGCTATGACCCCGAGCGCGAACTGCAGCTCCTCACGAAGGCTCGCGCGAACCTTGTCGACGGACTGATCCTCAACCCACTCGTACTCGACCAGAGCGCCGTGACGCCCGGGATCGTCCTGCCGCCCGCCGTGATCCTGGGCGAGGTACAGCAGAACATCGTCGACGGGGTGGGCGTGGACAGCGTGGGCGCAGCGCGAGCCGTGACGAGGATGCTCGCCGAAAGCGGACGACGGCGGATTGCCGTCCTGGGTGCGCGGCGACCCGGCGCCGCCGCCACGGCCGAAACGCGCACGCGCGGCTATCGGGAAGCGCTCGCGGAACTCGGCCTGCCGTGGGAACCGGAGCTCGAGATTGTCTGCGAGGACTGGCATTCCGCAGGGGGAGCCGCGGCGCTGTCCGCGTTCTTGGTCCAGCACGATCCCCCCGACGCCCTCTTCTGCTTCACGGACAGTCTCGCCTACGGTGCGCTCTCCGTCCTTGCCTCTGCGGGCCTCTCGGTGCCTGCGGACGTATCCGTGGCCGGATTCGACGACCTTGCCATGAGCAAGTACGCGGTTCCCGCCTTGACGAGCGTGAGCTTCAGCCGGGGCGCGATGGCCGAAGAGGCCGTGCGGCTACTGCTCGAGCAGATCGAGCACCGCGGCCGCGCTCCGCGCAGGGTCACGGTGCCCTTCTCGATCCAGCGCCGGGCCAGCACCGGCTGAATCAGGCGGGCACGGCTCGGCTGAGCCCCCCAAGCTCCCCAACACCGGTGGGACCGGTCACAGGAGACCCCTTGTCGCACCTTTTACAACGATGTAACGTGAGGCGCAGATCACACCGAAGTGGTCTCGCCCAGCGGGCGCCGCAACTGATTGGAGTCCCATGCCGTCCACCACCACTGCCCGTGGCGTGCTCGATCCGCACCAGGCACTCGCGCCCGTCTCCCGCCGCCTCTTCGGCTCCTTCGTCGAGCATCTCGGGCGCTGCGTCTATACGGGGATCTTCGAGCCAGACCATCCCAGTGCAGACGAGGAAGGCTTCCGGACAGACGTCCTGGAACTCGTCCGCGAGCTCGGAGCGACCATCGTCCGATATCCCGGCGGCAACTTCGTCTCCGGCTACCGGTGGCGCGACGGCATCGGCCCCGTTGAAGACCGGCCGGCGCGGCTGGACCTCGCGTGGCACAGCCTGGAGCCCAACAAAGTGGGCACCGACGAGTTCCTCAGCTGGTGCGCGAAGGCCGGCGTCGAGCCGATGTGGGCCGTGAACCTCGGCACTGGCGGGGTCCTCGACGCCGTCGATCTGCTCGACTACGTCAACGGTTCGGCGCCGACCGCGATGGCGGACCTTCGGCGTCGCAACGGCCACGAGGAGCCCTACGGGGTGCGCATGTGGTGCCTCGGAAACGAGATGGACGGACCGTGGCAGATCGGCCATATGGACGCCCAGACCTATGGCACCGCAGCCGTGACCGCGGCCCGCGCGATGCGGATGGTGGATCCCGGTCTCGAACTCGTCGCGTGCGGGAGCTCCGGACCCTTCATGCCGACGTTCGGCGACTGGGAGCGCACGGTGCTCGAGGCCTGCTACGACGAGGTCGACTACATCTCCCTGCACCGCTACTACGAGGAGAAGGACGGAGACCTCGCAAGCTTCCTCGCCTCCGGGGTCGACCTCGACCACTTCATCGAGGCGGTCATCGCGACCGCTGACCACGTCGGTGCCAAGCGGCGCAGCAGCAAGAGGATCTCGATCTCGGTCGACGAGTGGAACGTGTGGTACCAGTCCCGCGACGAGTCCAAGGTCCCCACAGGCGGCGAATGGCCCATCGGACCGCGCCTCCTCGAAGACAAGTACAACGTCGCCGACGCCGTCGTCGTGGGCGGCCTCATCATCTCGCTCCTCAAGCACTGCGACCGTGTCACTGCAGCCTGCCAGGCGCAGCTCGTCAACGTCATCGCCCCGATCATGGCCGAACCGGGCGGCCCCGCGTGGCGCCAGACGATCTTCCATCCCTTCGCCCAGGCTGCGCGGCTGGCCCGAGGCGTCGCGGTCCCCCTGCATCTCGACACGCCGACGCATGACACCGCGGCACACGGAACCGTTTCGAGCGTCGACGGGATCGCGACCTGGGACGACGCCTCGGACTCGGGCGCCGTCTTCCTCGTCAACAGGACGCCGGACGCGACGATCGACGTCGAAATCGACCTCGGCGCGCTCGGCGACGCTCGCGTCCGGAATGTCAGCGTGCTGACCGACGACGACCCGTACCGGCGTAACAGCGCCGAGGAACCGGGCGCCGTCGTGCCTCGCGAGGGCCTTGCAAAGGAGGAGGACCGCCTCCTCCACGTGACCTTGCCGCCCGTGTCGTGGACCGTCCTCGAGCTGGGACGCGGGCAATGAGCCCACGTCCGGAAGGCGAGCTCCGCCGTCGTACCCTCCTGCGGGGACTGTTCGCTGGAGCCGCGGCCCTCGGGGCCGCGCCCCTGCTCGCCGGATGCGACTCGCCGCTCGCGGCAGGCCTGGTCCGCACCCAGCTCGACACCTCGACCGTGACCTTCTGGAACCTCTTCGGCGGCGGCGACGGCGCGCGGCTCCAGAGCATGCTGGACACCTACACGAAGCAGCACGGTTCGAACTCGCTCACCGCGGCGACCTTCGCATGGGGCGACCCCTATTACACCAAGCTCACGCTGGCGACCGTAGGCGGCCAGCCTCCGGATGTGGCTGTCTCCCACCTGACCCGCATGCAGAACCTCGCCGAGGCAGACCTGCTCACCCCGATCACGGACGACATGCTTGCGAGTGTCGGCCTCACCGCTTCGGACTTCAATCAGAACGCGTGGGCGAACCAGAAACGCGACGGCCAGAACTTCGCCATTCCGCTCGATACGCATCCGTTCGTGCTCTTCTACAACGTGGACGTGTGTCAGAAGGCGGGACTGCTCGACGGCAGCGGCAAGCTGAAACCGATCCGCGGCGTGGACCAGTGGGAAGCTGCCCTCGACGCTGCGAAGAAGGCAACGGGTGCGCACGCTGTGGCCTCCGCGAGCGTCGGCGACTACGCCACCCCGTGGCGCTTCTTCCAGACGCTCTACTCGCAGATGGACGGAAGCACGCCCTTCCTCGGAGACAGCGGACGGAGCATCACGGTCAACCAGGACCTCGCGAGGAAGACGCTCGCGTACATCCAGCGGATGAGCACCCAGGGCTGGCTCGCTCCGATCGCCGACTACGCCGGCGCCGAGGAGCTCATGTTCACCGGCAAGGCCGCGTTCTACCTCGAAGGCGAATGGGAGCTGACGACGGCGCAGGCCGTGAAGGACCTCAAGTTCGGCATGGCGCCCTTCCCCCAGCTCTTCGACCGAAAGGCGGCTCAAGCCGACTCGCACACGTTCGTCCTGCCCAAGAAGGACCGCACCCCTGCCGAGACCCAGCTCGCGATGGGGTTCATCGCGGCGATGCTCAAGCAGAGCATGACCTGGGCGCAGGGCGGGCACATCCCGGCCTACCTGCCCACGCTCACGAGCAGCGAATACCAGAAGCTCGAGCCACAGGCGAGCTACTCGGAGGTCGCCCAGTACACGCACTACGACGCGCTCGCGTGGTACTCCGGGTCGGGATCGGTGTTCGAGAACATCGTCGGAGCGCAGATCGCGCTCGTCCAGCAGCACCTCGCCTCTCCCGACGCGGCGCTCGCGAACATCAATTCACAGCTGTCGCCGTATCTGCACGCAGCGAACCCTCTGTGACGAGCGAAATCAAGAGCGGAGATCTCCCATGACGACTATCACGACCCCCAGCCTCAGAATCCCGAGAACGGGCTCGACGAAGAGCGCAGCCGTTCGGCAGCAGCCCCGCCAGAGCCGACCTGCGTGGCTCTTCCTCGCACCGTTCGCCATCGTCTACCTCGTCTTCCTCATCGGCCCGACGCTCTACATGCTCGTGGCCAGCTTCTTCAATACGAGCTTGGTCAAGTCCGGCTTCGGCAGCTTCGCCGGGCTGGGCAACTACGCCGAGATGCTCTCGCGCCCGGACTTCTGGTCTGCCATGTGGCACACGGTGCAGTTCACCCTCTATACAACGCCGCCACTCGTGGTGCTCGGCTTCGTCATGGCCGTCCTCACGAACCGCGTGGGCCGCGGACAGTGGTTCTTCCGCCTGGCGTTCTTCGTCCCCTTCATCCTGCCGTCGGCCTCGATCGCGCTCATCTGGTCCTTCATCTTCACCCCGGACACAGGCCTCCTCAACGAGCTGCAGGCGTTCCTCGGCGTCGCGCCGACCCCCGTCCTCGCCGACCCCGCGTGGGCCATGGCCGGCGTCGCCGCGGCAACCGTCTGGTGGACGATCGGCTTCAACTTCATCCTCTACCTCGCGGCCCTCCAGGACATTCCCCGCGAGCTCTATGAGGCTGCCGCCGTGGATGGGGCCTCGCCCTGGCAGCAGATCCGCTTCATCACCATCCCCCTGCTCGGGAGGACGACGACGCTCGTAGTCCTGCTCCAGATCATCGCGAGCCTCAAGATCTTCGATCAGATCTACCTCATGACCAGCGGCGGCCCCGGACAGTCCACCGACGTCGCCCTCACGTTCATCGCCAACACGGCCTTCACGAGCGATCGCGTCGGAGCGGCTTCGGCGGCGTCGGTCCTCCTCTTCATCGTGATCCTGCTGATCGCTGCGGCGCGGCAGCTCATCACCCGAGCACAGGATGCGAGGGCCTGACATGGCGACCGTCCAGACTGCGAGAAACCGCCGTTTCATCACGTCCGCGGCCACGGCCGCGCCTACCAAGGCTCCCAACGCGAAGGAAGCCCGCGGATTCCGGTTCGCCGCCGCCGTCGTGCTCTGCCTGCTCGCCCTCCTGTGGCTCCTTCCGACAGTCTGGGCGATCAAGACGTCGTTCACGTCCAACTCCACGGCTTCCCTCGGGGCACCCGCGATCCTCGCGGACACACAGCTGACCGGGCACTCGTACTCGGTGCTGCTCGGCTCGGGCGACCTGTGGAACTGGTACCTCGCAAGCGCGATCACCTCCGGTCTGACCGTCATCCTCACGGTGGCGTTCGCCTCGATGGCCGCCTACCCCCTCTCCCGCATGCGGTTCCGGGGGCGCAAGCTCGTCTTCCTGCTCGTGGTCGCAGGCATCATGGTGCCCACCCAGGTTCTCGTCGTTCCCGTCTTCCGCGAGCTTGCCGCCATGGGCCTGCTCAACACCTATTGGTCGGTCATCCTCCCGCAGGTTCCAGCAGTCGTGGCGGTGTTCATCTTCAAGCAGTTCTTCGATGGGCTCCCCCGGGAGCTCGAGGAGGCCGCGAGGGTCGACGGCGCGAGCTACTGGCGCATCTACTGGTCGGTCATCATGCCGCTCTCGCGGCCCGTGGTCTCCGCCGTCGGAATCCTGACGTTCGT
>NZ_DAIUJO010000085.1:0-15760 GCF_036848755.1 Sinomonas sp.
AGCAGGCGCCGTAGGAGCAACACCTCCCCAGGAATCTCTCAGGCACCTGTACCGCCGCGGCAAGGCGCCTCTGGAAAGCAGTCCCGGCTTCGGCCGGGGCTCACCGACGGTGCAAGCCGGCCCACAAGGCCGGCGGAATCTCTCAGGTCCGATACAGAGCGGGGAGGAACGCGATCGATGCCGTGCACGCACGGCCAGAGTATTGGAGTTCCCCCGTGACGGACCACGCAGTTCCCGCAGCCTTCGTCGACCGGCATATCGGTGTGCGGCGCGACGAGGACATCAAGCACATGCTGAACGCGGTCGGCTATGACAGCGCCGAGGCGCTGGCCTCGACCGCCGTCCCGGACAGCATCAAGCAGGCTTCCCCGCTCGCCTTGGCCCCGGCGCTGAGCGAAGCTGACGTCCTGACGGCGCTGCGTGCGCTCGCGGCCAAGAACAGGCCGCATGTCCAGATGATCGGGCAGGGCTACTACGACACCGCCACCCCGGCTGTGATCCGGCGGAACATCGTGGAGAATCCGGCCTGGTACACGGCCTACACCCCGTACCAGCCGGAGATCTCGCAGGGCCGGCTCGAGGCGCTGCTGAACTTCCAGACTGCGGTCGAGGATCTCACGGGCCTTGCGATCGCCAACGCGTCCCTCCTCGACGAGGCCACGGCCGTGATGGAGGCCGTCCTGCTGATGCGGCGCGCGAACAAGAACAAGGCCTTGGCTGGGGCGCAGGGCGGCGGCAAGACCGTCCTCGACTGCGACCTGTTCCCGCAGTCCATCGCGATCGTCACCGGCCGCGCCCGCGCTCTGGGCTTCGAGGTCGAGGTCGCAGACCTCTCGAAGGGCCTGCCCGAGGGGCCGATCAACGGAGTCGTGATCCAGCAGCCCGGCGCTTCGGGCGTGGTCGCGGACGCGACGGAGCTCATCAAGGAGGCCAAGGAGCGCGGCGCGATGGTCACGGTCGCTGCGGACCTCCTCGCGCTGACGCTCATCAAGTCCCCGGGCGAGCAGGGCGCGGACATCGCGGTCGGCTCGGCCCAGCGCTTCGGCGTCCCGCTGTTCTACGGGGGCCCGCACGCGGCGTTCATGGCGGTCCACCAGGGCCTCGAGCGCCAGCTCCCGGGTCGCCTGGTCGGGGTGTCGAAGGACGACGTCGGCCGACCCGCCTACCGCCTGGCCCTCCAGACCCGCGAGCAGCACGTCCGCCGGGAGAAGGCCACCTCGAACATCTGCACCGCGCAGGCGCTGCTGGCGATCGTGGCCTCGATGTACGCGGTCTACCACGGCCCCGAGGGCCTCAAGGCCATCGCCGAGCGGGTGCACGGCCACGCCCGGACCCTCGCGGCGGCGCTCGAATCCGCCGGAGTCGAGCTCGCCCACCGGAGCTTCTTCGACACCGTGACCGCCCGGGTCCCGGGCCGCGCCGCGGCACTCGTGTCAGCGGCCGAGGCCAAGGGGATCAACCTGCGCCTCGTGGATGCGGACACGATCGGGATCTCGTGCGATGAGACGACGACGGCGGACGTCGTCGCCACCGTCGCCGGCGTCTTCGGGGCCGCCCCCGCGGGTGACGGCCAGGACGCGGCCACGGGCGAGGCAGCGGCCGCAGGCTTCGGTCTCGAGCCCGCCGTGCACCGGAGCAGCCTGTACCTCCAGCACCCGGTGTTCCACGCGTACCGGTCCGAGACGCAGATGATGCGCTACCTGCGCCGCCTCTCGGACCGCGACCTGGCACTGGACCGGACGATGATCCCGTTGGGCTCGTGCACGATGAAGCTCAACGCCGCGGTCGAGATGGAGGCCATCACGTGGCCCGAGTTCGCCGGCATCCACCCCTTCGCCCCCGACGACCAGACCGAGGGCTGGCGCGAGCTCATCGCCGACCTCGAGCAGGACCTCGCGGCCATCACCGGCTACGACCAGGTCTCGATCCAGCCCAACGCCGGCTCGCAGGGCGAGCTCGCCGGCCTGCTCGCGATCCGCGGCTATCACCACTCGCGCGGCGAAGCCCAGCGCGACGTATGCCTGATCCCGGCCTCCGCGCACGGGACGAACGCGGCGTCCGCGGTCCTGGCCGGCATGAAGGTCGTGGTCGTCGCGACAGCCTCCGACGGCACGATCGACCACGCCGACCTCGCCGCCAAGATCGACGCGAACGCGGGCCGCGTCGCGGCGATCATGATCACCTACCCCTCGACGCACGGTGTCTATGACGCAGACGTCCGCGAGGTCTGCGACGCGGTGCACGCAGCGGGCGGGCAGGTCTACATCGACGGGGCGAACATGAACGCCCTGGTGGGCCTGGCCCAGCCGGGCAAGTTCGGCGGGGACGTCTCGCACCTGAACCTGCACAAGACGTTCTGCATCCCGCACGGCGGTGGCGGGCCCGGCGTCGGGCCCGTCGCGGCGAGGGCGCACCTGGCCCCGTTCATGCCCGGCGACGCGGCGACGTGGACCGGCCGCACCGCCGAGGGGGAAGACGAGCACGACCTTCCCGTCTCCGCGTCCCGTTTCGGCTCGGCCGGGGTCCTGCCGATCTCGTGGGCGTACGTGAAGCTCATGGGCGCTGACGGACTGACCGAGGCCACGAAGTCGGCACTCCTCGCGGCGAACTACGTGGCCAAGCGCCTCGACCCCTACTTCCCCGTCCTCTACACGGGCGAGGGCGGCCTCGTCGCGCACGAGTGCATCCTTGACCTGCGCGAGCTCACCGCCAAGACGGGGGTCACCGCCGAAGACGTCGCCAAGCGGCTGATCGACTTCGGCTTCCACGCCCCGACCTTGGCGTTCCCGGTCGCGGGCACGCTCATGGTCGAGCCCACGGAGTCCGAGGACCTCGGGGAGATCGAGCGCTTCATCGAGGCCATGATCGCCATCCGGGCCGAGATCGACCAGGTCGCCCATGGCGACTTCGGCCTCGCCGACTCCCCGCTGCGCCGTGCCCCGCACACCGCGGCTGCCGTCGTCAGCACCGCTTGGGACCGCCCCTACACCCGGGAGCAGGCCGCGTTCCCCGGCCGCACGCCCAGCCAGGACAAGTACTTCGCCCCCGTGGGCCGCATCGACGGCGCCGCCGGCGACCGCAACCTCGTGTGCGCGTGCCCTCCCCTCGAAGCCTTCGAGGACACCACCGCGCCGTTCGAAAGCTGAGGAAATTCTGTGAGCACTGAAACCCCGATGCCCACCAGCACGGAGAAGCGCACGGCGCTCTACGACCGGCACGCCGCGCTCGGGGCGAGCTTCACCGACTTCGGCGGCTGGCAGATGCCGCTCAAGTACGGCTCGGAGCTCGCCGAGCACCGCGCGGTCCGCGAGGCGGCGGGACTCTTCGACCTCTCCCACATGGGCGAAGTCTGGGTCTCCGGCCCCGAGGCGGGCGCCTTCCTGGACTACGCGCTCGTCGGAAAGCTCTCCGCGATCGCGGTCGGCAAGGCCAAGTATTCGCTCATCTGCGCCGAGGACGGCGGGATCATCGACGACCTCATCGTGTACCGGGTGGCCGAGGAGGACTATCTTGTGGTCCCCAACGCCGGCAATGCCCCCACGGTGGCGGGCGAGGTCGAGGCACGCCGGGCCGCGTTCGGCCACGAGGGCGTGGGCCTTCGCGACGCCTCCGCGGAGACCTCCCTCATCGCCGTCCAGGGCCCGAACGCGCAGGAGATCGTCCTCGCACTCGTCCCCGGCGAGAAGGCCGAGGCCGTCAGGGGCCTCAAGTACTACGCGGCGCTCGAACTCGAGGCCGCCGGCGTCCCGGTGCTTGTGGCACGCACGGGCTACACGGGCGAGGACGGCTTCGAGCTCTTCGTCGCCAACGACCGCGCCGTCGAGCTGTGGGACGCGGTCCGCGCCGCTGGCGAGGGCCGGGATCTCGTCCCGTGCGGCCTCGCTGCCCGAGACTCCCTCCGACTCGAGGCAGGCATGCCGCTCTACGGCAACGAGCTCTCCCGTGACGTCACCCCGTTCGACGCGGGCCTCGGCGGCGTCGTGGCCCTCAAGTCCAAGGAAGGCGACTTCGTGGGCCGCTCCGCTCTGCAACGGGCGGCGAGGGCGGGTGAGTCCGACGACGCCGCGGGCACCCCGAGCGGCAGACGCCTCGTTGGCCTCCGCGGGCTCGGGCGCCGTGCCGCGCGAGCGCACTACCCGGTCCTCAAGGACGGCCGGGATGTGGGAGAGGTCACCTCGGGCCAGCCGAGCCCCACGCTCGGCTACCCGGTCGCGCTCGCGTACGTCGACGTCGACCTCGCCGAACCCGGCACGAAGCTGGACGTCGACCTGCGCGGAAAGGCCGAGCCGTTCGAGGTTGTAGCACTGCCGTTCTACAAGCGCCAGAAGTAATAGAGGAACCCATGACTGCAGGAGCATCCGTATGAGCAAAGTCCAGACCGGCCTCCGCTACTCCGAAGAGCACGAGTGGCTCGACACCGGGGCCGCGCCTGCGAAGGTGGGCGTCTCCGCCGTCGCCGCGGACGCGCTCGGGGACGTCGTCTACCTCGACCTCCCGGAGGTCGGCAGCGAGCTGACCGCCGGGACGACGTGCGGGGAGATCGAGTCCACGAAGAGCGTCTCCGACCTGTACTCCCCGGTGACGGGGACCGTGGTCGAGGTCAATCAGGAGGCCGTCGACAACCCCGCACTGGTCAACGAGGACCCCTACGGCGCGGGCTGGCTCTTCACGGTCGAGGTCACGTCCGAGGGCCCGCTGCTCTCCCCTGAGGAGTACGCGTCCAAGAACGGCGGCGAGCTCTAACCCGATCGCGGTTCGCGTTCGGCACCCGATCTGAGGAAGGAATCCGACATGGCCGTCGGCGTCTTCGAACTGTTCTCGGTGGGCATCGGCCCCTCGAGTTCCCACACCGTGGGCCCGATGCGGGCAGGTGCGGTCTTCGCCCGCGAGCTCGGGGAGCGAGGGCTGCTCGGCGACGTCGCATCCCTCCGCGTCGATGTCTACGGCTCCCTCGCCGCGACAGGCCGCGGTCACGGGACCTTCACGGCGGTGCTCCTGGGGCTCGAGGGCTTCGAGCCCGAGGAGATCCTGCCGGCGCAGGTCGAAGAGCGTCTCGCCGCGATCCAGGCCACCGGTCGGCTGAATCTGGGGGGCGGCCGCGAGCTGGACTACGGCGTGGACGACATGGTCCTCCACCCGCTCACCGTCCTGCCGCGCCATACGAACGGCCTGCGCTTCCGCGTGGAGGACGACGCCGGCAGCGTCCTCCACGAGGCGACGTTCTTCTCGGTGGGCGGTGGCTTCATCGTCCGCGAGGGCGAGGAGGAGGCCGCGCAGAAGGAGCTCGAGGAGTCCAAGAAGGAGCTCCCGCTGCCGTTCCGCACGGCTGCCGAACTCCTGGGGCGCTGCGCGTCGAAGGGCTTGGCGATCAGCGACATCATGCTCGTCAACGAGAAGGCGTCCCGCACCGAGGAGGAGATCCGCGCGGGCCTCCTGCACATCTGGCGGGTCATGGAGGCCTGCGTCGAGTCGAGCCTCAAGCGCGAGGGACTGCTGCCGGGCGGACTCAAGGTCCGCCGTCGTGCTCCCGATTGGCATGAGCGCCTCCTCAAGGAGGACAAGGACCGGGACCCGAAGTACTGGCAGGAATGGGTCAACCTCATCGCGCTCGCCGTCAACGAGGAGAACGCATCGGGAGGCCGGGTCGTCACGGCACCCACGAACGGGGCGGCCGGGATCATCCCCGCGGTCCTGTACTACGCGCTCAACTACGCTCCCGGAATGGACGCTGCGACCCAGCGGGACAAGGACGACGTCGTCGTCCGCTTCCTGCTCGCCGCAGGCGCCGTCGGGGTGCTCTACAAGGAGCAGGCCTCGATCTCGGGGGCCGAGGTGGGCTGCCAGGGGGAGGTCGGTTCGGCGTCGTCCATGGCCGCCGCGGGACTCGCCGAGGTCATGGGCGGGACCCCCGGGCAGGTCGAGAACGCCGCCGAGATCGCGATGGAGCACAACCTAGGCCTCACGTGCGACCCGATCGGGGGCCTCGTGCAGGTGCCGTGCATCGAGCGCAACGCCATCGCCGCGGCCAAGGCGATCAATGCCGCGAAGATGGCGCTGTGGGGCGACGGCTCGCACCGCGTCTCGCTCGACGAGGTCATCGTGACGATGCGCGAGACGGGGCGCGACATGAGCAGCAAGTACAAGGAGACCGCGATGGGCGGCCTCGCCGTCAACGTCGTGGAGTGCTGACGTTCGGCGCGGAGCTAGACCTCCGAGTGCTGCCCTTCTGAGATCTCCTCGAGCATCTTGCTGCAGAAGGCCTTGAGGTCGCCGGGGTTGCGCGACGTCGTGAGACCGCGGTCGGTCACGACCTCCTCGTCCACCCAGTTCGCCCCCGCGTTCTTGAGGTCGCTTTCGAGCGACGCATAGGACGTCATGTGCCGGCCCTTCACGAGGTCCGCCTCGATGAGGAGCCACGGCGCGTGGCAGATCGCCGAGATCGGCTTCCCCGCCTCGGCGAACGCCCGCACGAGCGCTACGGCCTCGGATTCGAGGCGCATCTTGTCGGCGTTGAGGGTGCCGCCGGGGAGCACGATCGCGTCGAAGTCGTCAGCCTTCGCCTGGGAGAGCTGCTGATCGACGGTGAACGTGTCGCCGTACTCCCAGTCGCCCTTCATGGCCGTGATCTGGCCCTCCTCGGGCGAGACGAGGACTGGCTGTCCGCCAGCCTCCTGGACGGCCTTCCACGGCTCCGTGAGCTCAGCCTGCTCGACGCCGTTCGTCAGGAGGAACGCAACCTTCTTACCGCTGATGTTGTTTGCCATGATCCGTTCCTACCCACTGACGCGAACGTAAACCGCCCACGTGCCGGCGACTAGACTGGGCTAGGCCCCGAGACCCTACCGAAGGGACGCACCCTACCTTGAGCAGCTTCACCGCGCGCTTCGCGAGCCAGGACGAGATCGAGCACTGGGACAAGCACGTCACCGCGAATCCGAACGGCGGGAACCTGCTGCAGTCCGCCGCGTTCGCCGCCGTCAAGAGGAACTTCGGCTGGGACGTCCGCTACCTCGTCCTCGACGGCCCGGAAGCGAGCAGCTACAACCTCGTCCTCGAGAAGTCGTTCCCCGTGATGGGGCGCCTCTGGTACCTCATCAAGGGCCCGGACGTCGCGTCCGTGGACGACGTACCGGCAGCCCTTGAGGCGATCAAGGAGTTCGTGGAGCGGGAGAAGCTCCGGGTCTTCGCGGTCAAGATCGAACCGGACATCGTCGACTCGGACCACGCCCGGGACGTGCTCGCGAAGGCCGGCCTGGCGAAGTCGTTCAACCTCCAGCCCAATGACTCGACCGCGATCCTGGACATCACGCCGGAACCGGGTCCGCTCCTGCGCAGCCTCCACTCCCGGGGGCGCAACGCGGTGCGCCGCGCCGAGCGCGAGGGAGTCGAGGTCGAGGTGGCTGAGCCGACCCTCGCGAACTACCGGACGATGCACTCGCTCATGACCGGCACGCTCAACACCAAGTCCCGCCACGGCGCCCAGGTGCGAAGCTTCGAGTACTATCGCCAGTTCTGGACCGAGTTCACCTCGCGCGGGCAGGGCCGGCTCTACTTCGTGTACGAGAACGGGCGCCCCTCCGTCGGCGCGTTCGTCATCAACTACGGACGCAAGGCGACCTACAAGGACGGCGGCTCGCTCCAGCACCGCACCCAGTACGGCGACTCGCACCTTGTCCAGTGGACGGCGATCCTCGACATGAAGACGCTCGGCTGCACCGAATACGACTTCTGCGGCACGCCGCCCGCCGACAAGCTCAAGGACACCTCGCATCCTTTCCATGGCCTCGGCCTCTTCAAGACCTCCTTCACGAAGTCGGTCACGGACTTCGTCGGCGTGTGGGACTACGTGATCGACGTCCCGCGGTACACGGCATGGACGACGGCGGGTGAGCGGGTCGCGCGCCAGCTCTACACCCGGCGCACAGGTCAGCAGTTCTACTGAGGGACGGCATCATGGGAGAAGAAGATCCACGCACCCAGCCGATGCCTCCCATTTCGCCTGCCCAAGCGCGAGCGAACAACGCCGCCGCCGTCCGCATGCTGCGGCGGCTCATGGCGGGCGACAGCCCGCCGACGGCGCCGTTGTCGATCGTCGACCGGCTTGCGGGCAGTCCCTACGCGAACCCGACCATCCAAGTCGGCGGCGTTGACGAGTCGGCCCGGCGGACCCTGGACTTCACACTGCTCCTCGCCGAGACGATGTTCCGCTACGGCGCGGGAGCCCTCGAGGTCGAGTCCTCGATGATCGCGGCGACCGCCGCGCTCGGGCTCCAGCACATCGAGGTCGACATCACGAACCAGTCGGTCGCGATCAATTACTCGCCCCGCGACCAGACCCCCATCCAGCTCCTGCGCGTGGTCCGCTCCTGGACGAGCAACTACGCGGGCCTCGCGCTCGTGCACCAGCTCGTGAGCGAGATCGCGGCGGGCGGGGTCGGCCGGGACGAGGCGATGCGGCGTCTCCAGGGCATCACGAAGCGCGCAAAGCCGTTTCCTCGGTGGGCGGTCACCGCCGCCTACTCGCTCTTCGCGGCGCTGTTCGTAGGGGTGCTGGGAGGCGGCCTGATGGCCTCGCTCATCGCCTTCCTCAGCAATCTCGGGGTCTCGCTCGTGAGCCGCGTCATGGGCCGGTGGCGTGTGCCCGACTTCTTCACGACCCTCGCCAGCGCGTTCCTCGTGACGCTCATCGCGCTTCTGATGTTCTGGGCCAACATGACGATCGCGCCCGCCATCGTCGTCGTGGGCGGGATCCTCCTGCTGCTGCCGACGTCGCGACTCGTCTCCGCCACCCAGGACGCCATCAACGGCTTCCCGGTCACCGCCGCCGGGCGCTTCCTCTCGGCGTTCCTCACGTTCGCCGCGCTGGTCGCAGGGATCGCCGTCGCGTTCCTCGCCGGCGAGCTCCTGGGCGTGTCGCGGATCGACGTCACCCAGACGTTTCCGCCCGCGTACCCGTACTGGGTCCAGGTCGTCCTCATCGGTGCGGCCGTCGCCGCCATCGCCGTCACGGAGCAGACCTCACGGCGGCTCGTGATCCCGACGGCGCTAGTGGGGGTTGTCGGCTATCTCGTCCTCACGGGCGTGCAGCTCATCGGCGTCGGCGATCGGGTCGCTCCGGCGGCGAGCGCCGTCGTCATCGGCTTCCTCGCCCGGATCGTGGCGCTCAGGATGGGCGCGCCGCAGCTCGTCGTGGCCGTGCCGGCCGCGCTCATCCTGCTGCCCGGCCTCACGATCTTCCGCTCGATGTACGTGGCCACGCTCGACGTCAACCAGACCGACGCCGGTGCCGGGGGCATGCTCACCGCCATGGCGATCATCCTCGGCGCCGCGGCTGGGATCGTGCTCGGCGACCACCTCGCCCGCCCGTTCACGCAGAAGGCGGGGTCGGTCGAGCGCCGCCGCCGGTGGATGCGCCGCTGAGACCGGTCAGACCTGGCCGACCGGCATCTTCTTCTCGGCCTGGAACTGGTCCTCAACCCGGCCGTGCGCCCAGTAGCCCGAGAGCGAGAGCTTCTCGCGGGGCAGCTCGCGCTGCTTGAAGATCGCCCGCAGCTCCTTCATGGCCCCGCGCTCGCCGTGCGCGAAGACGCTCGGCGTGCCCGGAAGCCATTCGGCCTCGGCGATCGCCTCCGCGAGGACGACCGTCTCTCCGGCTGGCTCGCCGTCGCGCGAGATCCATCGGATGTCGATCCCGGCGGGTGATTCGAGCTCCATCACGTCGGCCCCGGAGCCGATTTCCAGGAAGGCGATCCCGCGGGACTCGGCCGGCAGGGCCTCGAGGGCGGCGGCGACGGCGGGCAGCGCCGATTCGTCAGCGGCGAACAGGTGCCATTCGGCGTCGGGGTCGGGGGAGTAGGCGCCGCCCGGACCGGTGCAGATGAGCCGATCCCCGGGCTTGGCGGCGGCGGCCCACGGCCCGGCGATGCCCTCGTCGCCGTGCACCACGAAGTCGATCGCGAGCTCTCGGGCCTGGGCGTCGAAGGACCGCACCGTGTACGTGCGGCTCACCGGCCACTGCGCGGCAGGAAGCGATTCGCGCAGCGCCGCGAGGTCCACGGGACCCTCCGGCCACCCCCCGTCGGGCAGTTCGGTGGGGAACGCGATCTTGACGTACTTGTCGGTGAACCCGTTGTCGGCGAAGGCGTCGAAGCCCGGGCCCCCCGCGACGACGCGCACCAGGTGCGGCGTGAGCCACTCCGTCCGCGCCACCACCAGATCCAGCGTGGGGCGGGGCTTCTTGGCGGGAGCCGTGGTGGTGGAGGCTGATGTCATGCGGCCCAGAATAGCCGTTCAGCCCCACACGACCGGTTCCGCCCCCTGTTCGACAAGTAATGAATTGGCCCGGCTGAACGGGCGCGAGCCGAAGAACCCGCGGGACGCGCTCAAGGGCGACGGGTGCGCGGAGGCGATGACCGGGGTCGCGCCCAGGAGCGGCCGGACCGATTGGGCGTCCTTGCCCCACAGGATGGCAACGAGCGGGAGGCAGCGGTCGACGACGGCGCGCACCGCGGCGTCTGTCACTTCTTCCCAGCCGACGCGGCGGTGCGAGCCGGACTCTCCGGCTCGCACCGTGAGCACTCGGTTGAGCAGGAGGACGCCCTGCCCCGCCCATGCGGTGAGGTCGCCGCACGACGGCGACGCCCCGACGTCGTCCGCCAGCTCTCGGAACAGGTTGGCGAGGCTCCGCGGGAGCGGCGCGACGTCCGCCCGCACAGAAAAGCACAGCCCCATCGAATGCCCGGGGGTGGGGTACGGGTCCTGGCCGATGACGAGCACGCGGACCGCCGAGAGGGGGTCGCGGAACGCGCGGAGCACGGCGTCGGGCGGCGGAAGGATGACGGCGCCGGCCGCGGCGTCCATCGCAGCTGCGCGCAGCGCGCGGCGGAGCGCCGCCTCGGCTGGGGCGAGCGCCGCCGCCCATTCGGGGTGCACGAGCGCATCGAGGGGGGCGTTGGCCATGCCGGCGAGCAGCTCAGCCTCCTCGGCCGGTGTCGGCAGGGCTGCCGCTGCGGCCTCGCGAGGGAGCGGGTCAGCGGCTGCCCGGGAAGGCTCCTCGCTCGGGAGGTCGAAGAGCGGCTCGGTCTCGATCACAGTCCCCAGTCTCGCACCCGCCGCCCGCTCCATTCCTCCTTGCCCGGCCGCGCGCCGGGGGCGAATGACACGCATGTAGTTCCCACCTAGACTGGTGCGGAGCACGGAGTGTCGGCCGAAGGGAGTGGACGTGGGGGCAGCGGAGTCGGGCCAGGCATGTGAGCACGACGGCGAGCACCGCGTGGCCACCGAGCTCAAGGATCCAGCGGGGCTCACCGAGCGCGAGGTCCAGATGCTCGCCCTCGAACGCAACTGGTGGAAGTATGCGGGGGCCAAGGAACAGGCCATCCGCGAACTCTTCGACCTCTCCGCGACGCATTATTACCAGCTTCTCAACGCGCTCATCGACACCGAGGCCGCGCTGGCCCACGACCCAATGCTCGTGAAGAGGTTGCGTAGACTAAGGACGTCGCGGCAGCGCGCGCGCACGGCTCGTCGCCTGAGCGGCAGCGCGTGAGCCTGCCGCGGTCCCCCCAGCGGAGCATCGGACGAGGACCTGACGCCATGAGCACCTACCCCCGTGACGAGTTCGACGACATCCCGGAGACTCCGCGGCGCCAAGGAGTCCACCGGACTCGGACCGCCGCGGCCACCGGTCGCCGCGGTGCGTTCGCATGGGTCCTCCTGGCGGCGGCCGCCGTCGTCGTCCTTGTCGCCGCCGCCCTGTTCGTCGTCCCCAAGCTCCTGCGCCCGACCGCGGCCCCCGCGCCCGCCAGCACCTCCCGGACGACGGCGAGCAGCACGCCCAAGGCCTCGGCGACGCCGACTCCGAGCGCGAGCTCCGCGCCGTCGTCCGAGCCGACAGCGTCCGCGTCCCCGACGACCTCGACCCCAGCCGCCGCCGACCGGAGTCTGGCAGTCGGCGTCTTCAACGCCACGACGACCTCCGGGCTCGGCACCCGGGTCGCTACGACCGCGCGGTCCGCGGGGTGGACTGTTGCGGCAGTCGGCAACTGGTCGGGAACCCCGGTCAACACGTCGGTCGTCTTCTACCGTGACCCCAGCCAGAAGGCCTCCGCGGACGCTCTCGCCTCGGACCTCGGTATCGCCACCGTCCTCCAGGCCCAGCAGCTCGGCTACCCGCTCACCGCCGTCATCGGTCCCGGGTACACGGGCTAGTGTTCGGCCGTCCGCGAGCCAGGGCGGCGTTGTCGCTCGCGGGTGCGGCGCTCGCCGCCGTGCTCGGCCTTTCGGCCTGTTCAGTCTTCGCCACGAACGCCCGCCTCGCGCAGACCGAGGCCTCGGGCGACGGTGTGCTGCGCATCGGCATGCTGCTCGACAACACGGGCGATCAGGCCTACCTCAACGATGCACAGCAGGCTGCCGTCGAACTCGCCATCCAGCAGGCGAATGCTGCCGGCGGGCACAAGGGACGGCCCATTGAATTCGTCCAGCCGTCGGCCACCGCGGACACGGCGGCAGCCGCGCGGCAGCTCGTGGCCGCGAAGGCCGACGTCGTCATTGGGCCCACCGACTCGAGCCGCGCCCCGGCGGCGATCGACGTCCTCGACAAGGCCAAGACGGTCCTGATCTCGCCCGCGAACCTCGATCCGGCACTCTCGGGCTATGCGAGCGGCGGCTACTACTTCCGCACCGCGCCCTCCGAGACGGCGGAGGGTGCCGCCCTGGTCGCGCTCGCCAAGGGGGAGAATGCCGGGAGCGTTGCCGTCCTGCGCCAGAAGGGCACCTACGGGCAGGACGTTGGGGACGCCGTCGTCGCTGCAGCCAAGGCCGCCGGGCTCGCCGAGAAGGGCAGCGGCGAGTTCACCGGGCACGACGCCGCGGCCGCAGCCGGCGCCGCCCACGCCGCGGGCGCCGGCGCGGTGGTCATCGTCGCACGGGACGAAGCGCAGGCCGTGCTCGCCCAAGTGCATGACGCCGGAGTCCCCGGCTCGAGGATCCTGCTCGCCGATGGCGCCGTGGCCCAGTATGGGACCGGCCTCGCCGGCGGTGCGCTCGACGGCGCGAGCGGCCTGGTTCCAGGACTCTTCCCGAGCGCCGCGTTCCAGACCGAGATCCTCAAACAGTCTCCCGGTCTCCGCGACATGACGTTTGCTGCCGAAGCCTACGATGCCGCTGCCCTCGCGATCCTTGCGGCGGCAGAGGCACAGGACGACGCCGGGGCCTCCATTGCGTCGCACCTCATCGGCGTGTCGGGTGGCACGGCTTCGGGCGCGGGGGGAACGCAGGGTGCGGGAACCCGCACCAAATGCACGGCCCTCGCCGACTGTCTCGCCCTCGAGTCGAAGGGGAAGGCCGTCGACTACGACGGGCAGTCGGGGCCGATCGCGTTCGATGCGAACGGGGACATCACCACCGCGAACTTCACGGTGATGGGCTATGGCGCCGACAACAGTGCCCACCAGGCCGGAACCCAGACCGTGGCGCGCTGACAGGCGCGCCGCTGCCGCTTGCACTCGACCGGGGAGAGTGCTAATTATTGACCTAGCACTCCCACGGGTCGACTGCTAAGTCGGCGGGGTCGCAAGGCCCGGCAGACCGCCGTCGTCCATGGGGGGAAGGGAACACCTCGCTGGGGTGAGGCGTCCGCCGACCGGGAAAGGAACGGGAGGCTGGCGCCGGCCGTCGCGGGCGCTGCAGCGGGTGCGCTCACCACACGATCGTCCCGAAAGGACAGAAGCCGTCATGGCCAAGATCATTGCATTCGACGAAGAGGCCCGTCGCGGCCTCGAGCGCGGTCTCAACCAGCTGGCCGACGCCGTCAAGGTCACCCTCGGCCCGCGTGGCCGCAACGTCGTCCTCGAGAAGAAGTGGGGCGCCCCCACGATCACCAACGACGGCGTCTCCATCGCCAAGGAGATCGAGCTCGACGACCCGTACGAGAAGATCGGCGCGGAGCTCGTCAAGGAGGTCGCCAAGAAGACCGACGACGTCGCTGGCGATGGTACGACCACCGCTACCGTCCTCGCGCAGGCCCTCGTCAAGGAAGGCCTCCGCAACGTCGCCGCAGGCGCCGACCCGCTCTCGCTCAAGCGTGGCATCGAGAAGGCTGTCGACGCCGTGACCCGCGAGCTCCTCGAGTCCGCCAAGGAGATCGAGACCAAGGAGGAGATCGCCGCGACCGCGTCCATCTCCGCCGGCGACACCCAGATCGGCGAGCTCATCTCCGAGGCCCTCGACAAGGTGGGCAAGGAGGGTGTCATCACCGTCGAGGAGTCGAACACGTTCGGCCTCGAGCTCGAGCTCACCGAGGGCATGCGCTTCGACAAGGGCTACCTCTCGGCGTACTTCGTTACCGACGCTGAGCGCCAGGAGACGGTCCTCGAGGACCCTTACATCCTCATCGTCAACTCCAAGATCAGCTCTGTGAAGGACCTCGTCGCGGTCCTCGAGCGCGTCATGCAGGCCAACAAGCCGCTCCTCATCATCGCTGAGGACGTCGAGGGCGAGGCTCTGGCCACGCTCATCGTCAACAAGCTCAAGGGCACGTTCAAGTCCGTGGCCGTCAAGGCCCCGGGCTTCGGCGACCGCCGCAAGGCCATGCTGACCGACATCGCGATCCTCACGGGTGGCCAGGTCATCGCCGAGGAGGTCGGCCTCAAGCTCGAGAACGCTACGCTCGAGCTCCTCGGCAAGGCCCGCAAGGTCGTCGTGACCAAGGACGAGACCACGATCGTCGAGGGTGCTGGCGACGCCGAGCAGATTGCTGGCCGCGTTTCCCAGATCCGCGCCGAGATCGAGAACTCCGACTCGGACTACGACCGCGAGAAGCTTCAGGAGCGCCTCGCGAAGCTCGCCGGCGGCGTGGCCGTCATCAAGGCGGGCGCGGCCACCGAGGTCGAGCTCAAGGAGCGCAAGCACCGCATCGAGGACGCCGTCCGCAACGCGAAGGCTGCCGTCGAGGAGGGCATCGTCGCCGGCGGTGGCGTGGCCCTCATCCAGGCTGGCGCCAAGGCGTTCGCCAACCTCACGCTCGAGGGCGACGAGGCGACTGGTGCCAACATCGTGAAGATCGCGATCGAGGCTCCGCTCAAGCAGATCGCCTTCAACGCCGGCCTTGAGCCGGGCGTCGTCGCCGACAAGGTCCGCGGCCTGCCCGCCGGCCACGGCCTCAACGCTGCCACTGGCGTGTACGAGGACCTCCTCGCCGCCGGTGTCAACGACCCGGTCAAGGTGACCCGCTCTGCTCTGCAGAACGCTGCATCGATCGCCGGCCTCTTCCTCACGACGGAGGCTGTGGTCGCCGACAAGCCCGAGAAGGCTGCCCCGGCCATGCCGGGCGGCGACGACATGGGCGGCATGGGCGGCTTCTGATCGCCTGACGCCTTCCGGCGCTGGCCAACGGAACTAGGCGCTGGCCAACGGAACTAGGCGCTGATCAACAACGACGGCGGGGTCTCCACTCACGGTGGGGGCCCCGCCGTTCCGCATCCCCCTCCAGACGTTTCGGGTACGCCAACTCCCCTCCCAAGCCGTCTCGGGTACGCCAACGGGAGCTATTAGAGGTCTCGGGTACGCCAACGGGAGGTGTTAGGCGTCTCTCGTACGCCGACTTGATCGGCGACTCACCCCTGAGGTCGCCGCGATCGGACGGCTTTCGAAGCGGTGCGTTTCCTGTACTCGAAACGCCGCTCTCACGATGGCCGGCCTGAGCGGGACTGTGGCTTAAACGGTGTTTGGGTTCGGCCTGATTGAAAGGATCAGGCCG
>NZ_DAIUJO010000086.1:0-15644 GCF_036848755.1 Sinomonas sp.
GCTATCCCCACCCCTGATCGTCTCGGGTACGGCAACTCACGTGCGGCGTCGAGCGCCTCTTGTGTTGCCGTACCCGAAACGCCCTATGCGGGGAGTTTCTGTACCCGAAACGCCCTATGCGGGGAGTTTCTGTACCCGAAACGTCAGAGGCGGAGGACGGGGGGTCAGAGGACGGGGAGCATTCCCGTGGTGGGGTGGGAGTCGTCCTTGAAGGCAGGATCGCCTTGGAACGCGCCTTCGTCCTCGGGGAACTCGACGCCGGCCTGGGCGAGGATACGCGCGACCTCAGTCGGCGCTACCTCCCTGCCGACTGTCTCGCCGCCGGCAGCCGGCACCACCGAGTGCATCACGGTGTCGGCGTAGACATGCACCAGGTTGTACGCCTGGGCCGTGTCACGTCCGCGGGTCCCCCGGATCCCGTTCTCCGGATCGACGACGGCGGCGAGGTCCTGCGTGTAGCAGGTCGCCGAGGCGACGGACACAGGGATTCCCGCGAACGTCGCGCTCGTGGAGTAATGAAGGTGGCCGGCCAGGATGGCGCGGACATCGCTCCCCCGCAGCACCTCCGCGAGGGCCGCCTGGCCGCGCAGCTCGACGAGCACAGCCAGATCTTGAACGCACGGCACGGGCGGGTGGTGCATCGCGAGGAGGGTCCCATCCGGCGCGGGGAACTCGAGCTCCTCGGCGAGCCACTCAAGCTGGGAGGGCTCGAGCTCACCGTGGTGGAACCCCGGGACTGTGGTGTCGAGCGTGATGACCCGAAGGCCGCCGAGCCAGTGCACGCGGTCGAGCGGCTCGGTCGAAGGCTCCTCGCCGAGGAGGGCAGACCTCAGCTCGGCCCGGTCGTCGTGGTTGCCCATGGCCCAGATGAGGCGGGCACCCAGCCGTTCGGCAGCCGGCTCGGCGATCTTCCGCAGCCGCTCATAGGCCCCCCGCTGCCCCCTGTCCGCGAGGTCTCCCGTCACGACGATCGCCTCAGGCGACCCTCCGGCGTCGGCCGCCTGCTCGAACACACGCTCGAGCTTCGCGGCGGCGTCCAGATTGCCGTGAAGCTGGCCGTCTGCGAGCAGGTGAGTGTCGCTGAGGTGGAGGAGGAAATGGCGGGGCCGCGGATATTCGGCCTTGACGGTGCCCATATCAGCCTTCTAAATCGGGGTCGTGTTCCGCTAGTGCATCCTAGGAAAACGCACACAATGTTAATGTCAAGTGAACACGCCGCAAAACTGGGAGAAACCTCCCGGTACACTCTAGACCAAGGGAGGACGACGACGGAAGGTGCCTTCCGTCGTCGTCCTCCCTGTAGTTCTCGGCTCCTCGAGGGGATCAGAAGCTGCGGAGCCACTCCGCGGCGTCGTGGGCAATCTCCTCCGGCGACTCGGAGATGTCGAATTCTTTCCCCGACTCGTCGGGCTCGAGGTCCTCGAGCGTCTCGATCTGCGAGTCGAGCAGGGCGGGGGGCATGAAGTGCCCGGGCCGGGTCTTCATCCGCTGGGCGAGGATCTCCCGGCTCCCGACGAGGTGCACGAACCGGGTGTCCGGCGCAGCGTGCCGGATCATGTCACGGTAGATCCGCCGAAGGGCACTGCAGCCGATCACCATCGTCCCGTGGCTGGCGGCCATCCGATCGCCGATCGTGTGCAGCCACGGCTCGCGGTCCTCGTCGGTGAGCGGGATGCCCGCCGCCATCTTGTCGATGTTCGCCTGAGGGTGCAGCACGTCGCCGTCGAGGTACTCGCCGCCGAGCTCTTTGGCAAGCAGCTCCCCTACCGTGCTCTTGCCCGAGCCCGAGACGCCCATCACGATGACGTGCAGCACCTGCGGCACCCCGCCCACCTCGGTCACCAGTCGTGGACCGTGCCGTCGATGAGCCGGTTGTACGGCAGATAGGCCTGCTGGTACGGGTAGGTTGCTGCGGCCTCCTCGTTGAACTCGACGCCCAGCCCCGGCTTCTCGCCCGGGTGCAGGTAGCCGTCGATGAAGGTCATGGACTGCTCGAAGACCGTGTTCGTCGCCTCGGAGTGCTGCATGTACTCCTGGATCCCGTAGTTGTGGATCGCCAGGCCCACGTGCAGCTGCGCAGCGAACCCGACCGGAGAGATGTCAGTGGGACCGTGGAAGCCGGACTTGATCTGGTACTGGGCCGCGTAGTCCATGACCTTCTTGAGCGGGCTGATCCCGCCGAAGTGCGTCGAGGCCGCCCGGACGTAGTCGATGAGCTGCTCGCGGATGAGCAGCTGGAAGTCCCACACGGTGTTGAAGATCTCGCCGATCGCCAGCGGCGTCGTCGTGTGCTGGCGCACGAGCCGCAGCCCCTCCTGGTTCTCGGCCGGGGTGCAGTCCTCGAGCCAGAACAGGTCGTACGGCTCGAGCGCCTTGCCGAGCTTCGCCGCCTGGATCGGCGTCATCCGGTGGTGGCCATCGTGCAGGAGCGGGATGTCCGGGCCGAACTCGTTCCGCACGGCCTCGAACACGGTCGGCAGGTGCTTGAGGTACGCCCGGGTGTCCCAGTCCTCCTCGGTGGGGAATGCCCCACGCCCTGCCGGCTCGTAGTCATAGCGCTCGCCCGAGGCCTGCGTCTGCGCCGCGACGCCGTAGACCGCCTTGATGCCGGGGATGGCGGTCTGGACGCGGATCGACTTGTAGCCGAGCTCGAGGTGGTGCCGGATCGAGTCGAAGAGCGAGGGCAGGTCCGTGCCGGACGCGTGCCCGTAGGCACGCAGGCCGCGGCGGGACGCTCCGCCGAGGAGCTGGTACACGGGCAGGTTCGCGACCTTGCCCTTGATGTCCCACAGCGCCATGTCCACCGCCGCGATCGCCGCCATCGTCACCGGGCCGCGCCGCCAGTACGAGGACCGGTACAGGAACTGCCACGTGTCCTCGATCATGTGCGGATCCTTGCCGATCAGCAGCTGGGCGACGTGCTCCTTCAGGTACGCCGCGACCGCGAGTTCACGGCCATTGAGCGTCGCGTCCCCGATGCCCGTGATGCCCTCGTCGGTCGTGATCTTCAGCGTCACGAAGTTCCGCGACGGGCTCGTCACGAACACCTCGGCGGCAACGATCTTCATGGTGGTCCTCTCCATTCAGAACGGGTTCCTCGCACCGTGCGCGTGATGCGACGGTCTTGGCGGCTCCACCCCAGAATACTGAGGCTCGCGCTGGGAGTGGCAATCGGTTGCCACCAGTTGCCATGTCAGTGCGCTGCGAAGCCCAAGAGTCCATGGATGAGGTCGACGACGGCGGCGTCCGCGGCGAGATCGGCGTCGACGAGCCGGATCAGGGCTTCCGTCCGCTCCCGCCCTTCACCTCCGAGGGCTTCCCGGATAGCTCCGACGAGGGGATCGGAGATGTCCGCGCCACTCCCAACCCAGTCGATCCAGGCCGCGATCATGCGCGCCGCACCGAGGCCACCCCGGCCCTCAGCACGTTCCGCCTGCAGGACCGGCACGGCCCGCAGGCGCAGCTTGAGCGAGCCGTCCTGGGCGATCTGTGCGAGGTAGTGGGCGATCCGGGGGTTCGCGAACCGCTCGAGCAGGGCCGCGCGGTACGCAGGCACGTCGAGTTCGGGCAGCGTGAGATGCCGGGCGGCCTCGTCCCAGAACTCCGCCATGGCCCGGCGGCACACGGGATCGCCCAGCGCATCCGCCACGGTCTCGTGGCCCCTGAGCTGACCCGAGTAGGCCAGCATCGTATGGGCTCCGTTGAGGAGCCACAGCTTGCGGTTCTCGAAGGGTTCGATGTCGGCCACGAACTGTGCGCCCGCGTCCTCCCACGCCGGCCGCCCGGCCGGGAACTCGCCCGAGAGGATCCAGGACGCGAACGGCTCGGCCACAACAGGCGACGCATCCCGGTACCCGCACCGCTCGGCGACCTCGGCGACGTCGTCCGGCGTCGTCCGCGGCGTGATGCGGTCCACCGAGGTGCCGACGAAGCTCACGTTCTCCCGCACCCAGGCGGCGAGCCCGCCCTCCTCCGACTCGGCGTCGAGGTCCTCGGCAATGCGGACGACGGCGGCCCTCGCCACCTCGCCGTTGCCGGCGAGGTTGTCACAGCTCACGACGGCGATCGGCCCGGCTCCCGCAGCGCGCCGCGCTGCGAGCCCGCGCACAAGGCGCCCGAGCGGCGCGTCGGGGCCGTCGTCGTCGTACACCTTCTCGGTCACCGTGAGGGTGACGACCGCCGTCTCGGGCGCGGCAAGGAGCTCCTCGAGCCGCCCGACGTCGGCGCCGTCGACGGCCTCTGCGATCGAACCCACGACCTCGAAGCGATCCCCGTCCGCGGAGCGCTCGATGAGCGTGAACAGCCCCTCCTGCGGAGCGAGCGCGAGCGCCGCGTCCGGGCGTCGGCCCGTGAAGGACGCGATGCCCCACTCCGCGGCGTCGCGCGCCCTCGCCGTGAACCACGCCTGATGCGAGCGGTGGAACGCGCCCAGGCCGAGGTGGACGATCCGCACCGGCGGGGCGGGCTCTCCGTGACGGGTCAGGAGCGGCAGCTCCGTGGTAGTGCTCGGCATGGGCTTCCTCCTAGACGACTGCAGCCTGGCGGCTAGAGCTTGAAGACGCGGCGCGGCGCGCGGTCGACGACGTCGACGATGAGCTCGTGCGCGCGCGCCTCGGTGACGCGATGCTCCGCGACCAGCCTAGCGAGGAACGATGCCTCGACCCGGCGAGAGGTGTCATGCCGGGCGGGGATCGAGCAGTACGCGCGCGTGTCGTCGATGAAGCCCGAGGACCGCGAGAACCCGGCCGTCTCAGTCACGGCCGAGCGGAAGCGCAGCATCGCGTCCGGCGCGTCGAGGAACCACCACGGGGCTCCGATGTACACCGAAGGGTAGAACCCCGCGAGCGGGGCGAGCTCTCGGGAGAACACGGTCTCATCGAGCGTGAAGAGGACCAGATGGAAGTCCTTCGCCGTGCCGAAATCCTGCAGGAGCGCGTGGACACCCTCCGTGTAGTTCACCGCAAACGGGATGTCGTGGCCGGTGTCCCCGCCGTACGCGGCGAACGTGGGGCCGTGATGGTTGCGGTACGAGCCGGGGTGGATCGTCATGACGAGCCCGTCCTCGACCGACATCCGCGCCATCTCCCACATCATGTGGGCCTCGAACGCATCCCGGTCGGCCGCCGTGACATCCCCGCGGCGGGCCTTGTCGAACAGGGCCTCTGCCTCTGACTGTTCGAGCCTGAGCGTGAGCGGGGTCCGGACCCCGTGGTCCGCCGAGACCGCGCCGTGGTCCACGAAGTACCGCCGGCGGCTCTCGAGGGCACGCAGGTAGCCGGCGAACCCGCCGACCCCGCCGGATGCCTCGGCCGTGAGCCGCTCCACCCGCTCGGCCCACTCCGGGTGGGCGACGTTGATGTACGCGTCGGGCCGGAATGTCGGCAGCACGCGGCCGCGGAAGGACTCGTCCTTCGCGAGCCGCTCATGCGCCTCGAGGGAATCGAGAGGGTCGTCGGTCGTGGCCAGGACCTCGATCCGGAAGTCTTCGAACAGCTTCCTGGGTCGGAAGTCCGGCTCGGCCAGCTTGGCCGCGATCGCGGCGTACACGGCGTCCGCGTTCTCCGGCCCGAACGACTCCACCATCTCTGCCGGCAGACCGAAGACATGCTCGAACTCGCTGCGCAGCCAATACCCCGACGCGGTGCCGTCAAAGAGCGGCCACGCCTCGGCGAAGTGGCGCCAGCCCTGGAGGGAGGCCTCCCGTCCCTGCCCCTCCCCGAATCCGAGCTCGCTCAGCGGAACGCCGGATGCGTGGATGAGCCGGGTCACGTAGTGGTCCGGGGTGACGAGGAGGGCGGTGGGGTCCGGGAAGGGGACGTCGTCCGCGATCCACTCTGCCGGAACGTGACCGTGCGGGGACAGGATGGGGAAATGCTCGACGTCGGCGTACAGCTCGCGTGCGATCCGGCGCGTTCCCGGGTCGGCCGGGAAGAGCCGGTCCGGGTGGGCGGCAAGGGAATCAGTCATCGTCACTCTCGATTCGTCTGAAGGATGAGGTGGCCTCGGAAGGGTGGGCTCCCGATTCCCCAGCTCTTGCGCCGTATTCCCCAGCTTCAAGTGAACCGACGCAGCGAGTCGGCGGAAACCGACGGCGAGTCGCGCCGTCGTCCGCTCTGAAGCCGGGGAAATCGGAACTGAAGTTGGGGAAGCCGGAACTGGAATTGGGGAGACCCGCGGAGGCTCTGCTCAGGCGACCCCGACGCCTGCCGCGTCCAGGACCTTCGCGAACGCTCGCGCCGCGACCCCGAACGCGTACGGCCCACTGAAGCCGCCCGTCTCGTAGGCGTACGCGAGGTGAGGCTCGAGCGATGCGAAGCCCTCGTACCCGCTGTCGCGGAGGGCCTCGACCGTCCGGAGCACCTCCCCGTCGCCCTCGCCCGCGGGGACCACCTGACGGGTCGAGAACAGCGCATCCTTGACCTGGAGGTATACGACATGCGGGCGGAGACGCTCGTAGCCGTCGGAGAAAGGCTTGACGCCCACCTGCACGAAGTTCGCGGGATCCCACGCGAGCTTGAGGGCGGGGGAATCCACCGTCTCGACGATGTCGAGCACCCGCTCGGGGATGTCGCCGAAGATGTCCTTCTCGTTCTCGTGCACGAGCACGACGCCGGTTCCCTCGGCGCGGCGCGCGAGCGCCGCCATCCGCTCGATGACCGCGTCGCGGACGTCCTCGGGCGCCTTGCCCTCGTAGTAGAAGGAGAAGATCCGGATGTAGGGGGCGCCGAGGACCTCCGCCGCCCGAAGGGCCCGGCCCAACCGCTCGACCTCGTGCTCGACCGGGAGGCCGACGTCGACCTTGCCGATGGGCGAGGCGATCGCGGAAGCCTTCAGACCGGCCTCGTCGAACACCTTCTTGAGCTCGGCGAGCTGCTCCTCGCTCAGCTCGATGATGTTCGTGCCCCACGCGCCCCGGACCTCGATGTGGCTTGCCCCGAGAGCGCGCATGACAGCCGCCTGGACGCGAGGGTCGTCGTCGATCTCGTCCCCGAAACCGGATAGTGCCCACTCGACTTTCGCCATTGCTATTTGACTCCTCCGGCGGTCAGGCCGCCCACTAGGTACCTCTGGAAGAACATGTAGATCAGGACGACGGGCGCGGCGCACACGAGCGATGCGGCCATCATCTGCCCGTAGAGCGGGATGGCGCCGCCTTCGGTGCTGCTGGAGAAGACCTGCAGCGCGACGGCGGCGGTCTGGCTGCTCGGATTGGTCATGACAGACGCGAAGAGCACGTCGTTCCAGCCGGGCAAGAACGCGAAGATGGCCGAGACGACGAGGCCGGGCCAGCTCAGCGGCAGGATGATCTTGGTCAGCACGCCGAGATTCGTCGCCCCATCGATCCTGGCGGCCTCCTCGAGCTCACGCGGCAGGCCGCGGAGATACGTCACCATGACCCACGTCGAGAACGGGAGGGAGAACGTCAGGTAGGTGATGAACAGGCCCCAGCGAGTGCCGATCACCTGCAGGCCCAGATACGTGGCCGAGGAGGAGAACAGCACGAACAGCGGGAGCACGAGCAGCGTCCCCGGGATGCTCTGGAGGCCGAGGAGCGCGCGGAGGATGGTCCGACGCCCTCGGAACTGGTAACGGACCAGGACGAAGGCCGTGCCGATGGAGAAGGCCGCCGAGACGACCGCCGTCGAGCCGGCCACGATGATCGAGTTCGTCAGCCCGTTCGCGAGGCCGACGCTCGTCCAGATGTTCACGTAGTTGCCGAGGGTCCACGAGCTCGGCCAGAACTCGCCGGACGCCACGCCGATGTCCGAGTTGAGCGAGGCCAGGAAGATGTACACGATCGGGATCAGGACCACGGCGCAGAGGATGGCCGCGATTGCGGCCAGCAGCCATCCGGGGAGCAGGCGGGTCACCTCGCGCTGCTGGCGCGAACCGGGGCGTTCGACGTCGGCGCCCAACGGAGCGCCGAACGTTGCGGGAGCGGGGCGCACACCGGGGACGATGCGCCGCTGGGCGGCTGAGGGACCGGTCATTTGCGGCCTCCGGGGGTTTCGGCGTCGTCGAGCTTGACGGCGCGCAGGTACACGAACAGCGGGATCGCGATGAGGATGAGCGAGACGACCGCCATGGCGGCGCTGAGGCCGAAGCGGAAGCTCTCGAAGCTCGTCGCGTACGTCAGGTACGGAAGCACCTGGATGTCGTTGGGCGCCGGAAGCCCGAACAGCACATAGGGGAGCGTGAAGTTGTTGATGTGGTTCAGCATCCCGATGAGGACGGCGAGCGAGATCGGGCCCTTGAGGTACGGGAAGATCACATACCGGAGCTTCGTCCACCACAGCGCTCCGTCGAGGGCGGCCGCCTCGTGGACCTCGTGGTCCACGCCCTGGAGTCCGGAGAGGGCCAGCAGGTAGATGAACGGCCAAGAGGACCAGATCTGCACGAACACGAGCACCCAGTAAGTGTTGGGCCCGTTGAGGAAGAGGCCGGGATTGACGCCCATGTGGTGAAGCAGGGTCGTGATGATGCCTCCGGGCTGGAACATGGTCCGCCACACCGTGGCCACCACGAATCCGGGGAGGACGTACGGGATCAGGAAGACCGAGCGCACGAGGGCCCGGCCGCGGAACCTGTTCTGCGTCGCCACGGCCGCGGCGATGCCGAGGGGAAGCGTGACGATCGTCGCGATGGCGGAGTAGGAGACGCTGAGCCAGACCGAGCGGAAGATCCCGGACTGCACAATCGCCTCGACGTAGTTCGCGACGCCGATGAACGGGGCCGAGAGCCACTGGCGGAGCGTGTACTGGTCCAGGTCCAGGAACGAGATGTACACGCCGAGGATGAGCGGCACCACGATGACGACCACCATGAGGACGCCGCCCGGGATGAGCATCCACAAGGGACGGTTGCGCTCGGACATACCGCGCCGCCGCTTGTCCGGGACCTGACTCGGCGGCCCGGCCTGGGTGCCGGGCGCGGGCTGGGCCGGGGCCCGGCCGGCCGCGCGAGCGGCCAGCCGGGTCTTCGGTGCGGGATTGCTAGCTGTAGTCATGACTTGCCTCTGCGAAGTGAATCCGCTGGGTTACTTGGCTCGACTCAAGGACTGCTGCGCGGTGTTCTGCGCTGCTTGGAGGCGCTGGCTCAGGTTCGAATCGGACACATTCCCGGATGCGAGGTCGGGGATGCTCTGGACCACGACATTGACGAGGGCCAGCTGGATGTCTGCCCATGCACCGGTGAACGGCGTCGCATACGACTTCTTGGCCGAGTCGGTGACGGCCGCCATGTGCGGAGCAGAATCGAGGGACGCCAGGGCGTCAGCATTCGTCGGCAGATCACCGAAGATCTTCTGGTAGTTGAGCTGCTGGTCCTTGTCGGTCACCAGCTTGAGGAAGGCCAAGGCGAGGTCCTTGTTCTTCGAGTACGAGGCAACCCCCATGTTGTCGCCCGAGAGGATCGACGCGACAGCGGTTCCCCCGTTCGGATTGGAACCGTTGAGCGAGGTCGGCATGAGCGCGTAGTCGAAGTTGTTCTTGATCGCCGAGTTGTTGAGCGTGTTGAGCGATCCCGTGGACGTCATGAGGAAGAACGCGGACTTGCCAGAGGCGAAGTTCGCGAGCGCCTGGCTGTTCGACCAGCCCACCGAAGCCGGGTCCACGACCTTGTCCTGCGTCAGCCACCCGAAGTACGTCTGGTAAGCCTGGCTCACGGTCGAGTTGTTGATATTGGCCGTCTTGCCATCGACCAGCTTGTTGCCCTGCTGCTCGGACATGGCCCAGATGTACTTCCACGGGTCGAAGTTGTCCTTGTAGGCGACCGCCATGCCGTACTGGCCCTTCGAGGGGTCCGTCAGCTTCTTGGCCTGCTGCACGAGGCCGTCCCACGTCGTTGCGGGCTTGTCGATGCCGGCTGCCTTGAGGAGGGTCGTGTTGTAGGCCATGACGAACGGCCGGCTCACGAAGGGGACCGCGTACAGGTGGCTCGAATCCGGGCCGGAGATCCCGAGCGCCGACTGGTTGAACTTGGACTTGCCGCCGATCGCGTTCCAATCAGAGTCGCTGAGCTGGGCGAAGGCGCCCGTCGCGACCGCTGTTGGGGTAAACGTCGTGCCGAGGTCGTAGATGTCGGGGCCCTGGCCGGACACCGCCGAGGTCTGAATCTTTGTCAGCTCATCGTTGCCCGAGGCGAACGTCTCGAACTTCAGATCAGCTCCGGTGGCCTTCTTGAACGCGGCCGCGGTGTCAGTGAACCACTGCTGCTGCTGCTGCGGATAGGTCGTGTTCCGGCCGATGAAGACATCGAGCGTCTTGCCGGCTCCGTTGACGGGGCCGCCCGACGAGCTGCTTGTTGATCCGCTGCCGCAAGCCGACAGGGCGAGTGCCGCCGCTGTCGCGATCGCGGCCAGAGTGGCCTTGGTACCGAAGCGCATGTGTCTCCTCCTTGAGTACGACAGGGAAGCCAATGTGACCGAGCTCACCCCTGCATCGATAAGCACGAGCCTAAGAAGATGTGCAACAGAACGGCAAGCGATTGCCAAAAGTTGCCAGCCGGTGCTCCAATGGACGCCATGACCCCAGATGCGCCCTCTTCAGCCGAGCGGATGCCGACAATCCGGGACATCGCCGAGCTGGCCGGCGTCGCCACCTCCACGGTGTCCCGCGCGCTCTCGAATCCCCAGCGGGTGAACGCCAGAACCCGCGAGAAGATCGAGCGCATCGCGGCGGAGCTCCACTACGTGCCGAGCACCCAGGCGCGCGGGCTCAGCTCGGGACGCACCGGGGTCATCGCCGTCCTGGTCCCGGACATCACCAACCCCTTCTACTTCGACATCATCCGGGGCACCCAATACCAGCTCAAGGCATCGGGCTACACCCAGCTGCTCGTCGACACGGAGGAGGCGACCGACGTCGAACTCGATACCCTCCGCAAGCTGCGCCGCTCGACGGACGGCGTGATCCTCGCGGCGTCGCGCCTGACGGACCAACAGCTCACGGACGCCGCGCTGCGGCAGCCGCTCGTCACCATCAACCGCGCGACGGCGGAAGCTCCGACGGTGCTCATCGACACCCCGGGGGCCGTGGTCCAAGCACTCGAGCACCTTGCGTCATTCGGGCACAAGTCCATTGCCTACGCGGGCGGTCCGACAAGCTCGTGGTCGAACCACCGGCGCTGGAAGGCGATCGAGGAGGCCGCGGGCAAGCGCGGAATGTCGGCGACCCGTTTGGGACCCTACGCGCCCACGGCCTTCTCCGGCGCCGCGGCGGCCGACGGCGCGCTCGGCACGGGGGCGACGGCGGTCATCGCCTTCAACGACCTCCTGGCCATCGGCATGCTCCAGCGCTTCCGCGAACGCGGCGTGCGGGTGCCCGAGGACATGAGCATCGTCGGATGCGACGACATCTTCGGGGCCGACTTCTGCAATCCGCCGCTCACGACCATCTCCTCGCCCATCGAGCAGGCCGGCCGCGTCGCGGTCTCGATGCTCATGGCCCAGCTCGACCCGATCCGCGGGGGCACGCCCCGCAAACTCGCCGTCATGCCGACGCACCTCAAGGTCCGGGCGTCGACGGGGCCGGCGCCCCGCTGACCAGACAGTTGCGCCGTCACCTCCGCAGGGTGTCCACCCTGCGGAGGTGACGGCGCAACGAGGGATCAGGCGCGCTGCGGGAACTTGCCCTCTTCCGCGATCTTCTTGTTCAGGAGCGCGAGGAATTCGTCCTCGTCGAAGTCCATCGGCACCTCCTTGCCCGTCCAGGCGGAGAGGTGGATGGCGTTCGCGAGCCGCACGCCGAGGATTCCGTCGGTGCCTGGAGCGATGAGCGGGGTTCCGTCGAGGATGTTGGCCGCGAAGTTCTCGAACACGGTCGCATGCTGGCCGCCCCACTTCGAATCGAACTCGACGGGCTCCTGCGTGTAGTACTCGTCGGGGTTGAAGTCGGCGCTCGTCATCTTCCAGATGTCCTCTGTCGGGATGCTCGCGTTGATCTCCTGCTCGGAGCCCCGGTAGCGGGTCACGACGGCGGTCTTGGAGTCCTCGACGACGATCTTGCCGTTGTCGCCTGAGATCTCGAAGCGGTCCGTTCCGACGATCTCGTGCGTCGCGGTCGTGAAGGTCCCGGTGGCCCCGTTGCCGTAGTCCACGACGGCGACGACCTCGTCCTCGACGTCGATGTCCCGGCGGAAGCCGAAGCCAGCCTTCGCGAAGACACTCTTCGGCACGCCGCAGATCCACTGCCACAGGTCCAGGTTGTGCGGGGCCTGGTTCACCAGGACGCCGCCGCCCTCGCCGCCCCACGTCGCCCGCCACGCACTCTGGTTGTAGTAGGCCTGAGGCCGGTACCAGGTGGTGATGATCCAGTTCGTGCGCCGGATCGCCCCGATCTCGCCTGACGCCACGATCTCCTTGAGCCGCCGGAACAGCGGGTTCGTGCGCTGGTTGAACATGATCGCAAACGTGAGCTCAGGCTTGGACGCGGCAAACTCATTGAGCTCGCGCACCTGCTTCGTGTACACGCCTGCCGGCTTCTCGATGAGGACGTGGATGCCGCGATCGAGGGCCTGGATCCCCATCTGCGGGTGGAGGTAGTGCGGAACCGTCGTCACGACAGCCTCGACCTGACCCGAGCCAAGCATCGTGAGGTAGTCGTCGAAGATAGCGAGCTCGGGGTGGCGCTCGGCCGCGAGCTCACGCCGGGCCGGGTCGATGTCCGTGATTGCCACCAGCTCGATGTTCGGGACCTTGCCCTCACTGAGGAACCTTGCGTAGTTGCTGCCCTGATTGCCGAAGCCGACGATCCCGAGGCGGACTTTCTTGCTCATGCTTCCCTGCTGCTCCTGTCCGTGTTGCTGATCGGTGCTCTAGAAGCTGTGCTTCTAGAAGAGGTGCCGGAACCCGAGGGCCACGAGGTTGTCGTGGGAGATCCGGAGTGCCTCGAAGACCGTGCGCCCGTACAGCTGATCCTGTTCGACGAGCAGATACTGGGCACCGGCCTCGATCGAGGCGGGGACGATGGCGGCAAAGTCGAGGTTGCCCTCACCGACCTCGGCGAACTGGACCGTGTCCCAGAAATGACGCTGGAAGGCGGCGTGGTCACCCGTCTGGTGGGCGATGATGCCCTCCTCCGAGAGGGCACCGATGCGATAGTCCTTGAGGTGGACCATGGCCGTGCGACCGGCATACCGCGCGAGCGTGCGGACCGGGTCGAGGCCCCCGCGCTGTACCCAGTGGACGTCGATCTCGAGGCCCATGCTCGGCGCCTCGGCGGCGAGGATGTCGAGGATGTGACGACCGCCCATCTTCGCGAATTCGACATGATGGTTGTGGTAGTAGAGCGAGATCCCCTCGCCTTCGAGGGCCTGCGCCGCCTTCTCTGCGCGCTTGGCGTAGTCGACCACGGTCGTCTCACTGCGGAGCTCGCCCATGGGCAGCATTCCGATCCGGAGCATTCGGCTGCCCAGCCGCCGGCAGTCGGCGACCGCGCGCTCGACGTCGACGGCGAGGGGGTACGGCGTCGCCCCCTTCTCGCCGTCGAGCTGGGCGGACAAGGCGGCAAATTCGACGCCGAGTTCCCCCCGTGCCCGTTCGAGTTCCGCGACGTTCTCCTCGTCCATGGGGATCTGGGAGACTTCCACCACGCGATACCCGATGTCCGCAACCTTGCGTAGGGTCTCGAATGGGCCAATTTCCGCGAAGCTCTGCTTGAGCATCATCGCCTGGACGCCGATCCTGGCCATCGTTGCGCTCTCCTCGTTCGACTCGTGGGCCGTGTTCGTGACGACCGCCACACCCTTCTCACCGTAGGCAGGCGTGGCACGGGATGGAAACCGTTTGCCATCACTTGCCAAAGGGGAGTTTCTGTACCCGGAACGAGGAGAGCTGGGCGTTTCTGTACCCGAGACGAAGAGGTTTTTTGTACCCGAGACGAAGAGCTTTCGCGGGCTAGCGCCAGCTTCCTTCGGCGAAGGACCGCGCGTAGACGTCCTTGATGAGCCGCAACGCCGCCGTGGCCTCCTCCGCCCCGATCCAGAAGGGGACGCCCGAGTCGAGCGACGCGTAGAAGTCTGCAATGAGCAGGCGATGCGAGGCGCCCCAATAGCTCCGCTCCCCGGGAAGCGCCCCAGACTCCTCCACTACGTCGATCGTCCCATCGGCGTATCTGACGGTCAGGACGCCCCGGAGACTCAGCTCCGCGCGCTCGGTGACAAGATCGAGGGTCACCGGCGAGTTCACGGCGTTCGCATTGGTCGCGTAGAAGACGGACCGGACGGACCCGCCGTCGTCCGTTGTGTGCTCGAGGAGGATGTCCGCTGTGTCCTCGACCTCGATCACGCCCTCGAGCGCGCGCCTCGACGCTCCCCCGCCAACGACCTGCGCCGGACCCACGAGCCATTGGAGGAGATCCAGCGTGTGGATGGCCTGGTTCATCAGGAGGCCCCCGCCGCTGCCCTCCCAGCTGCCCCGCCAGGGCCGCGCCGCGTAGTAGTCGGCGGTGCGGTGCCACATCACGGTCGCGTTCGCGGCGAGGACGCGGCCCAGGCTTCCCTTCTCGAGCAGGGCCCGCAGCGCGCGGATCGTGGCGTTGTACCGATTCTGGAAGCACACGCCGAACTGCGCTCCGTGCTCGGCGAACGCCTTTCGGGCCGCCGGGGCGAGGGCCTCCGCGTCCGCGAGCGTGTGGGCAACGGGCTTCTCGGTCAGCACGCTGACCCCACGCGCTAGGGCTTCGAGCGCGAGCGGAGCATGCGCGTTGTGAGGCGTGCAGAGGTGGACGACGTCGACCTCGCCCGCGTCGAGGAGCTCACCGAGGGTCGCGTACCCCGGTACGCCGTGGGCGGCCTGCGCTTCGGCGAGCCGCCCCGGATCGGTGTCGACGACGGCGGCCAGCCGGACGCCGTCGACCGCTTCGATCGCGGCGAAATGCTGGGCCGAGATGTCGCCGCAGCCGACGACGGCGGCGCGCCTCACGCGGGACTGGGGGGACTCAGCGGACGCCTCAGATGACATCTTCCCAACCTAGTGACGACCCCGGACGCTAGGCAACCGCTTGCCGCTCCCTGCAGACCGCCAGACCGGGCCCCTGCAGGCCGGGCCGGGCGCCTTTTCAGGACTGGCTCCTTCCGGAGCCCGTCCTTCAGGACTCGTCGATGCGCTTGAGGAGGTCCCCGAGGGCCTCGCGGATCTCATCGTGGTTGTACTGGCTCGCGCGGCTCTCGCCGGAGATCACTGCGCATCGATGCACTTTGCTGAGGTCGCCGAATGGGAACTTGTAGTGCGCCTTGCTCTCCTCGGACGCCTCGTCGTCGATCCCGAGGAACCACTGCGAGTATTCGCCGGGCCCCTTCTTGTCGAGGAAGTCGCTCAGCTCCTGAGTGCTCGGAGCATGCTCGCTCCAGTCGTCGCGGCTGTCGCGCACGACTTTGCCCTCCCGAACCAGCGATTTCGCGTGTTCGAACGCTTTCTTGTTCAGCTTAACGGTCACGTGGGTAGGCTAAGCCCATGCGCGAACTTCAGGCGAAGATCATCGATGAAATGGGCGTCAAGCCCGAGATCGACCCGGCCGAAGAAGTGACGGCGAGGGTTGGGTTCCTCAAGGACTACGTGAAGGCCACGGGCGCCAAGGGCTTTGTCCTGGGCATCAGCGGAGGGCTCGACTCCTCGCTCGCGGGACGGCTCGCGCAGCTCGCGGTCG
>NZ_DAIUJO010000087.1:0-15455 GCF_036848755.1 Sinomonas sp.
CATCAGGCGGCCTTCTTGCCGAGGTCGTCGGTGTCCACGCGGTAGGTCTCGCGGACCCAGACGAGGGTGACGAGGGCCGAGATGCCGCAGCACGCCGCGGTGAAGACGGCGACCGGGACCCAGCCGCCGGGGCCGGGCCGCACGACGGCGGCGGCGATCGTGGGCGCGAAGCCCGTCACGATGAGGCCGAGCTGGGACGAGATCGCGGCGCCCGAGTACCGGATGCGGGTCGGGAACATCTCGGCGACGATGGCCGGCCCGAGGGGGTTGACCATGCCATAGCCGACGACCATCACGATGATCGACGTGGCGAACACGAGCGGGACGTTCTTCTGCGAGATCGACCAGAAGTAGGCGAAGATCGTGATCGCGCAGATGATGTTGCCGACGATGAACACGGGCTTGCGGCCGATCCGGTCCGCGAGGATGCCGAACAGGGGCTGGGCGATGATGCCGAGGCCCGCCGTCACGATCGTGGTTGTGAGCATGATGCTGCTCGAGACGAGGTGGCCGTTGGTGGCGTAGGAGAGGCTGAAGGCGGAGACGATCGTGGACACGACAGCCCACACGCCGAAGAGGACGACCTTGATCATGGTGGGCCAGTAGTCGCGGAAGGCGACCTTGAGCGGGAGCTCGGCGCGGGTCTCGCCGGCCTCGCGGGCCTGCTCGAACGCCTCGGTCTCGGGGACCCGGCGGCGGATCACGAAGCCCGCCGCGGCGACGATGAAGCTTGCGAGGAACGGGATGCGCCATCCCCAGGCGACGAGGGACGCCTGCGGCATGAAGGAGACGAGGAGGAATGCGATGGAGGCAAGCATGATGCCGGCCGCGGCGCCCGTGTTGACCCAGCTCGCGAAGAACGCGCGGCGGCGTGACGGGGCGTGCTCGAGGGAGAGGGCGACGGCGCCCACGGACTCGCCGGCGGCGGAGATGCCCTGGAGCACGCGAAGGAGCACGAGGATCACGGGTGCGGCGGCACCGATCATGGAGGTCGGCGGGAGGCAGCCGATGAGGAACGTGCCGATGCCCATGGACACGAGCGTGAAGACGAGCATCTTCTTGCGGCCGATCCTGTCGCCGAAGTGGCCGATGAAGGCCGCGGCGAGGGGCCGGACGACGTAGCCGATGCCGAGCGTTGCCATCGAGAGGAACTGCCCGAGGAGCGGGTCGATGCCGGGGAAGAAGATCTTGTTGAAGATCAGGGCCGAGGCTGATCCGTAGATGAAGAAGTCGTAGTACTCGAGCGTGCTTCCGACGAAGCTCGCGACGGCTGCCTTGCGGGCGTGCCGTCCGGGCGCATCGACGGACGTTGCCGTTGTGGCGGGACCAGCGGTCATTGCGGATCTCCTGTGTTGCGATGGTAGGGGGCGAGCGCGCTCTGTGGACGTCGTCGTCGGTGGTTTCGAATTCTGTGGGGTGCGTCACTCGTCCTTCTATGGTTGCGTTAAATAAGACGGGCGTCAATAAATCTGCAAAGTTTCTTCGATGCTGGGAGGATGTGTTGGTGCGCTATGACGGAGAAGGGCGGGTCAGTGCGACCGCCGTGGACTTTCCGAGGCCCCAGCGAGGGGGGACGAGCCAGCATCTCCTCGTGACGATGCTCGGCGAATTCTGGCGGTACACGGACCTGTGGCTTCCCGCGCGGGTGATCGTGCGGCTCGCCGAGGACGTGGGCCTCAGCCGTTCCGCCGTCACCACCGCGCTGAGCCGTCTCGCCGCGCGCGGGGTCCTCGAGAACGACGGCGGGGGGCGGGCTTCGCGCTACCGGTTCACCTCCGCGGCCCGCGCCCGCCTCGTCATCGGGACCGCCCAGGTCGCCCAGTTCGGCGACCCGAGTGTCCCGTGGGACCGCCGATGGACCGCCGTCGCCTTCTCAGTGCCCGAGAAGGCCCGGGACGTCCGCGAGGCCTTCCGTGCCCGCCTCAAGTGGCTGGGCTTCGCGCCCGTGTATGACGCCCTGTGGTTCTCGCCGCGGGACCGGATGGAGCAGGTCCAGGAGATCGCCGAGGGGTACGGCGTGGACGACTTCATGGCCTTCCGGGTCCAGGACGACGCCTTCGAGGGCCGGCGCCCCGCGATCATCGACATGGACGAGCCGCCCCGGCGCTACGCCGAGTTCGCCGCGACGAACGAGGCCCGCATCAAGCGGCTGCGCGCGGGCGACGCCGACGCGCGCGAGGCGTTCCGCATGCGGATCGAATCGCTCGACGAGTGGCGCGCGTTCCCGTGGGATGACCCGGGCATGCCCTACGAGCTGCTTCCCGACGATTGGCCCCTGCTGCGCGCGCGGGAGACGTTCGTCGAGGTCTTCGAGGCCTCGGCTTCCCTTGCTGAACGCCACGTGCGCGAAGTCCTCGGCGAGCTCGCCCCCGAAGCGCAGGCCGGCGTCGTCGTCCCCGCGGTGCTCTAGCCCGGGGCTGGCAGCTCGCGTGCGATTGGCCCTGAGGTCCGTGGTCGTCCACTGGCCCGGGGTCGGCGTCGGATAGGGTCGAGGAACTGATCGGTCACCAGAGGGAAGAGGGGATCCGTGGGTCCTGAATCGAACGCGGCCGGGCTCATGGGGCCGCTCGAGCACCTGTTCACGGGCACAGTCTGGGCGGAAGGGCCCGTGTGGGTTCCGTCGTCCCGGACCGTGCGGTGGAGCGACATCCCCCAGGATCGGATCCTCGAGTTCGACCCCGCGACGGGCGAGACCCGCGAGTATGCCACCGGTGTCGAGTTCACCAATGGCCGCACCCTCGACGCCGACGGGAGCGTCGTGCAGTGCAGCCACGGGCGGCGCCGTGTCGAGCGGGACCGCGACGGCGAGGTGACCGGCGTCGTCGACTCGTTCGAGGGGAGGCGTCTCAACTCGCCCAACGACGTCGTCGTCGCCCGCGACGGCACGATCTGGTTCACGGACCCGCCCTACGGCATCCTCCCCGGCACGAAGGAGGGCCACGAGGGGGAGCAGGAGTACGGCGGGTGCTACGTGTTCCGCTGCGGGCCGGGGGGAGAAGACCTCACTCCCGTGGTGACGGACCTCGTGCACCCGAACGGACTCGCGTTCTCGCCCGACGAGTCCCTGCTGTACGTCGCGGACACCGCGGGACTGCGCCACCGAGTGCCGTTCCGCATCGCCGTCTACGACGTCGTCGACGGCACCTGCCGCAACGGCCGCACCTTTGTCGAGCTCGACGACGCCCATCCGTCCGACGGATTCCGGGTCGATCTCGAGGGACGCGTCTGGACCTCGGCGGGCCCCTCGGTGCGGGTCTACTCGGCCGACGGCACGCTCCTCGACGAGACGCAACTGCCCGAGACGGTGGCCAACGTGTGCTTCGGCGGTCCCGACGGGCAAGACCTCTACATCACCGCGACGACCGGGCTGTACCGCCTCCGCACCACGAGCCGGGACGCCGCGCAGCGCCCCGGCCCGGAGGCCTAGGTCCGGATGCAGGCAGGGCGATGCGTCGGCTCGACCCGCGTCCGGGTCGTGCTGCTCGTGCTGGTCGTGCTTCCGGTGGCACTGGGCCTGCTCGGCATGCACACGGCGGCCGGCGGTGGCCTGACCGTCGGCCATGCCAGCAGCCATGCCGCCAGCCCCGCCGCTGGCCCGGCGGCCTCGCCCTCGGCGTCGCACGCCTCCGGCCTGCAGCCGCACGGCGCATGCCATCCCGGCTGCCCGCCGGGCGGCGTCGTCCACTCAACCGACTGCATCGCCGCCCCCGGCGCGCAGCCTCCCGCGCTTCCCGCCGTCGTCGTCCTCTTCCGCTCCGATGCGGCGATCCCCACTGCCGCGCCGCAGCAGCCGGGAACCGGGCGGTCGCGTCCTTCCCCGGATCCCCAAGACCTGTCGATCAGCCGGACGTAGGCCAGCCCGGCCCCCCACGCCCGACTTCTCACCGACAGGAAGACCTATGACCTCTCTTCAGCACACCCTCGGCCGCCTCACCGGCGGCCCCGCCCTCATTGCCGCCTGCACCCTCGCGCTCGCGGGTTGCGGCACCCCGGGTGCGGCGCCGTCGTCGTCCGCCAGCACCTCCGCGTCGGCCGCGTTCAACGACGCCGATGCGATGTTCGCGCAGATGATGATCCCGCACCATCAGCAGGCCCTGCAGATGAGCGAGACCCTCCTCGCCAAGCCGGGCCTCGACCCGCGCGTGGGCACCCTTGCCCAGCAGATCAAGGCCGCACAGGCTCCTGAGATCACGACGCTCAAGGGCTGGCTGTCCTCGTGGGGAAGACCCGAGTCCATGCCCGCCGGGCACTCCATGGACGGGATGCTCTCCGAAACGGACCTCGGCGAGCTGGGTTCGGCCGACGCCGCCGCGGCGTCCAAGCTGTTCCTGACCCGGATGATTGCGCACCACGAAGGCGCCGTGAGCATGGCGCAGGTGGAGAAGGCCACCGGACGGCACGACGGGGCCCTGGCGATGGCCTCGGCGATCATCGCCTCTCAGAGCAAGGAGATCGACGAGATGAGGTCAGTCGTCGCTCGGCTCTAGCTCGGCTCTGCGTGGACGTCGCGTCGGGGCACGAGCGGGATCGCCGCGAGCGGTGCGGCGGCGACGAGGCAGAACGCGATCGGGTAGCCGACGGCCGCGACGAGGGCGCCCACGGCGGGTCCCACGCCTGACGCGGCGATGAACTGCCCCGTGTTCTGTGCTCCGAGCGCCTTGCCGGACCAGCGCTGCCCCGCGGCCTCGGCGACCGACGTGAACGCCAGGCCGTTGTCTGCCACGCTCACGATGGTCGCGATCACGAACGCCGCGACAGCGGCGGCACGCAGGGATGCGACGTCGGTCGCGGCCGCCAGGCCCAAGGTCACGGCGGCCGCGACGGCGACCCAGCGGAGGAGCCGGACGCGGCTCCCGAGCCGGTCGCTCCACACGCCGACGGCGATCCGCCCGAACGCGCCGACGACCTGCGCGACGCTCACGGTCGCGCCGGCCGAGACACTGTCGAGCCCGACGTCGGCGATGAGCCACACGAGCCCGAACGTCGAGAGCGTGAACTGCGGAACCACCAGCAGCACCGAGACGGCGTGGATGCGCCACAGGAAGGAGCCCGCGCGGTATGGATTGGGGGCCGGGTGGTCGGCCTGGCGCGGACTCCGGGGCGGGTTCACGAGGCCGAGCCCGCACAGGATCGCGAGCACTGCGTTGAAGACGAGCGGGAGAACGAGCGCGGCGCTGGTCCCCTGGGCGGCGGCGATCCACGGGACCGTCAGGGCCGCGACCGTCACGCCCAGCGGCTGGGCCATCTGCCGAATCCCCATCGCCAGCCCGCGGCGCCCCCGCGGGAACCAGCCGACGACGACGCGCCCGCTCGCCGCGTTGCTGCTGGCCGCGGCCGCACCCCCGAGCAGCCCGAACACCCCGAGCGCTGCGTACCCGGGGACGACGACGGCGCCCAGCGCGGCGAGGGCGGTCAGGGCGAGCCCCGCGGAGATCACCCAGCGCTCACCGATGCGGTCGGCGAGGGCGCCCCACGCGATGAGCGTCAGGACCATGCCGACGGTCGGGGCCGCCGCGAGGAGGCCGGCCTGCGCGAGCGGCATGCCGCGTTCGGCGTGAAGCACGGGGATGAGGAACGCGGGCGCGCTCACGAAGGCCGTTCCGGCGGTCTGGGCGCCGACGCCGAGCGCGAGCATCCGCCACGCCGTCGCGCTCGCCGTCTCCTGATCCGCTGCGTGACCCATGCCGCCGCTCCTTCCGCCACGGCCATCGTGCTCCAGAGTCCATCTGGTGAGCATTTTTGTCTCACCAAGTGGACCGGTCAGCGGTCAGCGGTGTGGCAGGTTGTGTCCCCGTCGCCTCCGACGGGCGGCCGCGCTCCACGCGAGGTAACCGCCCAGGCCGCCCAGGGCCGTGAGGCCTGTGCGCATGAAGGGCGCTCGCCACCCCGTCCACCGCTCGCGGTCGAGCGAGACGAGTTCGCCGACCCCGCGGATGAACGCCGCCGCGATCACCCCGGCAACCACGCGGTCTCCGATCTTCTCTGCGCGGATGAGGAGCGGTTCGAGTTCGGCCGCGCGGAGGCGGACCTCGAAGCCCCCCGAGTCCACGATTCGCACGAGCCCGTCGACGAGGTGGGGGAGGTCCTCTACAAGGTCCATCGCCCCCAGCCCCGCGTCCTTGAGCCCGTTGAGGATGGCCTGCGGGGAGTGCCGCTCGAGGAACAGCTGGACGACGTACGGCTGGAGCGCCTGGCTCAGCCGGAAGCCCGGGTCGAGGACGCGACCCAAGCCCTCCGCCATGACGACCATCTTCGAGATGACGGCGATCTCCTCGGGCAGCTGGAGCCGGTGCGTCCGGACGACCGTGAGGAGGCGCTGCACAAGCCGGCCCGTGTCGACGTCCTGCAGATCCACCCGGTCGTAGAGCGCGATGAAGTCGGCGACGTCGTCGGCCAGATCCGGGAGGTCGGCCTCGTGGCTGCCGAACGACATGTCGAGGAGCGTGCGTGCGAGCCGTCGGGCGTCCTTGCGGGCGAGCGCGATGAGGAGCCGGCTCAGCTGGTCGTGCAGCTGGTCGTTGATCTCGCCGACCATGCCGAAGTCGATGAGGGCGATCGCCCCGTCGCTCTGCACGAACATGTTGCCCGGGTGGGGATCGGCGTGGAAGAAGGCGTCCTGGAAGACCATCTGGGCCAGGGCGCTCGCTGCGTTCAGCGCGAGGGCCGAGCGGTCGAACCCGGCCGCATCGAGGGCTTCGATGTCGTTGATCTTGAGCCCCTCGACCCGTTCGAGCGTGAGCATGCGGGACGTCGTCGTCTCCCAGTAGACCCGCGGGACTCGGATGCTCGGATTCTCGGCGAAGTTCGCAGCGAAGCGCTCGGCGTTGCGGGCCTCCTGGAGGTAGTCGAGTTCCGCGAGGATCGTGCGGCCGAACTGCTCGACGAGGCCCACCACGTTGTAGTCCGCCGCGGCCGCCCACTGGCGGCTCGCGGACGCGGCGAGGTTCCGCAGGATCTCCAGGTCTTCGCGGATCCGGTCCACCGCGCCCGGCTTCCGGACCTTCACGACGACGCGCGTGCCGTCCGAGAGGCGAGCACCGTGGACCTGGCCGATGGACGCGCTCGCGATGGGTTCGTCGTCGAACGTCGCGAAGGCTTCCTCCGCGTCGACGCCCAGCTCCTCGCGGACGACGGCGCGGATTTCTCCCGCGGTGACAGGCGGAACCGCATCCTGCAGCTTCGCGAGCTCAAGCTGGTACGGCTCGGGCAGAAGGTCGGGGCGCGTGGAGAGGATCTGCCCGAGCTTCATGAACGTGGGACCCAGCTCCTCGAGTGCGAGGCGCAGATGCTCGGGGCCGCCCGCTGTCGCGTCGATGGCGTCGCCGAGAAGGTTCGTGGGGGACCATCGGCCAAGGCCTGTCGCGTGGAGGAGATGCCCGAGGCCATGGCGGGTCAGCACCTCGCCGATCTGGGCGTAGCGGGTGGCGCGCGGGCCGGAGATTCCGAAAGCCATGGTCTACTCCGGGAGTCTTCCGGCCAGGCCGTCGATGACGGGCTGGCGGCCTAGTTCGACGTGTGCCGCCGCGAGGGACTCGGCGAGCTGGGCGCGGCCGGCGAGGATTGCCTCCCGGAGCTCGTCGTGCTCGATCGTGTTGAGCTCCACCGGCCGACTCACGCCGAGTCCGAAGATCCAGCGGGTCAGGCCCTGGAGCGGCCGGAGCGAGCGGGCCAGCAGGCGGTGGCCGGTGACGTTGACGATCTCCGCGTGGAACTCGGTGTTGAGGTCCGAGGCGCGTTCGTCGTCGCCCGCGGCCGTCGCCTCCTTGGCGAGCTTGAGCAGCTCGCTCAGCCGGCCGCCGTCGGCCCCTCCCGCGACGCGCTCCGCCGCGCGCCGCGCCGCGAAGGACTCGAGGATCACGCGGAGGTCGAACAGCTCCTCGACGTCCGTGAGCGTGAGCTGGCGGACGACGGCGCCCCGCCGCGGCGCCGTGACGATGAACCCGTCCTGCTCGAGCCGGTGCAGGGCCTCCCGCACGGGGATGCGCGAGACCCGGTGCTGTTCGGAGAGCTCGCGCTCGCGGAGACGCTGCCCCGGAGCGAGCCGGCCAGCGACGATGTCCTCGAGGATGAGCTGGTAGACGTGGCTCGCAAACGCCTCCTCGGGGGCGGCCTGCACGGGGGTCTCCATGAGGGAGACAATACCCGGGCGCGACGGCGTACGTTCGGCACGAGAGCGTACGTTCGGCACGAGAGCGCACGTTTCCACCTGCATCAACGTGCGCTCTGGGATCAAACGTGCGCTCTCGGATCAAACGTGCGCGGTCTGCCGGGGCGTCGGGACTCCTACGCACTCCCGCGCCGCACGAGGGTCACGGCGCCGGGCGCAGCGGCGGCCGGCACCGACTCGCCCGAGAGGAGGCTCCGCAGCCGCTCGAGCGTCGCGTCGGAGAGCTCGTCGAGCTGGAGCCGAACCGTCGTGAGGGGCGGAGCCGTGAAGCGCGCCATGGGTTCGTCGTCGACGCCGATCACCGCGAGACCGCGTGGGACCTCGAGCCCGAGGCTCTGGGCTGCGGCGAGGCATGCGGCCCCGTACACGTCGTTGTAGGCGCATAGCCCCGTGACGGGCTCGGCTCGTGCGCGCCATGCATGGAGTGCGTCGGCGACGCGCCCGGCCGTCGCGTCGTCGGGATCCCCGAGCTCGAGCACCTCCGGCTCGGCGATCCCGAGGTCGCGGCAGGCGCGCCGCACGCCCTCGAGACGTGGCCCCGCGAAGATCGTCAGGAGCGGGTTGTCCGTGGTGACCACGCCCAGACGCCGGTGCCCGGCTTCGGCGAGGTATCTGGCCTGGGCCTCCCCGATGCGAGCGTCCCGCGCGTCGTGAGGCTCGCCCCCCGTGGGATCCAGGACGACGACGCCGGCCCGGTCGAGCAGCTCCTGCTCGCCCACGCTGAGCTTGAGCATCGTGATGACGACGCGCGGCTGCAGGTGCGCGAGAGTCGAGGCGAGCCCGGTCTCGTCGCTTCGCTGCCACGTCACGAGGGACAGTCCGAGCTCGGCCGCGCCGCGCGTCAACACATCGACGAGCCTCGCGATGTTGATGCCGAAGGGCAGTTCCTGTGTGATCAGGAGGGCGAGGCTCGAGGCCCCGGAACGCAGCGCGCGCGCGGAGGCGTGCGGCGTGTAGCCGAGCCTGCGGGCCGCGTCGAGCACGCGCTGGCGGGTCGCCTCGGGGATCGTCTGCCCGGGCGTGCTGTTGAGCACGTAGCTGACCGTCGCGCGCGAGACGCCGGCTGCGACGGCGACGTCCTTGCTCGTTGCCCGCATGCTCGCGCCCCTTCTGGTCTTGCGCACCCTGTCGCCTCGGTCCTATCCTAACTGACACGAGTAACTGATACGTGTAAGTGAAAGGCGTGCCATGACCGACCTCATCGAGGAGCACCTTCGGGAGCGCGTCGCCCGCCTGAGCCTTGAGGAGAAGGTTCGCCTCCTCACAGGCAGCTCGTTCTGGTCCATCGGGGCAGAACCGAAGGCCGGCCTCCGGCGCTTCGTCGTCTCCGACGGTCCCGTCGGGGTCCGCGGCGAGACGTGGGACGACCGCGACTGGTCCGCCAACGGCCCTTCGCCCACCGCAGTCGCCGCCACGTGGGACCCCGAGCTCGTCGAACGGCTCGGCCACGCGATGGGAGCCGAAGCACGCCGCAAGGGGGTCGACGTCATCCTCGCCCCGACAGTGAACCTGCACCGGACCCCCGTGGGCGGCCGCCACTTCGAGTGCTATTCCGAGGACCCGCTGCTGACGGGTGCAATCGGCGCTGCCTGGGTGCGGGGGGTCCAGGGCCAGGGGGTCGGCACGTGCGTCAAGCACTTCGTCGCGAACGACCAGGAGACCGAGCGCATGGGCGTCGACAACGTCGTCGACGAGCGCACCCTGCGGGAGCTGTACCTTGCGCCGTTCGAGCAGATCGAGCGCGAAGCGAGGCCGTGGTCGTACATGGCCGCGTACAACAAGGTCAACGGAACCTCCATGACCGAGTCGCCGCTCCTCGGGGATGTGCTCAAGGGCGAATGGGGCTCGGACGCGCTCGTCATGTCCGACTGGTTCGCCACCCGGTCCACCGCTGCCTCCGCGAACGCTGCCCTCGACCTCGTGATGCCAGGCCCCGACTCGCCCTGGGGCCAGGCCCTCGTCGAGGCCGTGCGTGGCGGCGAGGTCGATGAGGCGAAGATCGACGAGAAGCTGCTCCGTCTGCTCCGCCTGGCCGCGCGGACGGGTGCCGTCGAGGGCCTCGAGGGACGCGAGGCCGAGCCGGTCTCGGAGGAGCAGATGGACGCGCTGCTCCGTGAGGCCGCAGCGGCGGGGTTCGTGCTCGTGAAGAACGACGACGGCGTCCTCCCGCTTCGCGACGTGACCTCGCTCGCCGTCATCGGCCCGAACGCGGTGCGGGGCCGGATAGCGGGCGGCGGCTCGGCGTCCGTCATGCCGAAGCACGTCGTGCACCCCGCCGAAGCCCTGGTCGCGGCCCTTCCCGAGGCGACCGTGCGCACGGCTCCGGGTGCCCGTTCCACCGACAGGGCCGGCATCCTCGAGGGCTCGGCCGCCCAACTGCCAGACGGTTCGGGGAACGGCCTGCTCGTCGAATTCCTCGACGCCGAGAGCGGGGTCCTCGGAAGCGAGCAGCGGCGCATCGGGCAGTTCGTGTGGATGGGCGACTTCGCGCCCGGCATCCCCGCCGATCGGGTCGCCACCGTGCGGACGACGACGCGCGTCACAGCCTCCCGGCGCGGCACCCACCGCTTCGGTGCGTCGGGAGTCGGTCACCTCACCGTGGCGCTCGATGGCGGGATCGTCGCCGACGAGGAGGTCCGGCTCCGCGAGGGCGCCGACATCGTCGAGGGACTCATGCTGCCGCCGCAGCTCCTCGTCGAGCGGGAACTCGCGGAGGGCGAGTCGGTCCTCCTGACGACGACTTTCTCCGCCGTCGCGGACCCGGTCACGGGAGCGCACTTCTGGGCGACACTCGTCAATGCGGAAGGGCCCCACGGCACGGACGACGAGGAGATCGCCGCTGCCGTCGAACTCGCGCGCTCGTCGGACGCCGCCGTCGTCGTGGTCGGAACCACTGAAGAGGTCGAGTCGGAAGGCTACGACCGCGAAACCCTCGGCCTCCCGGGGCGGCAGGACGAGCTCGTCGAGGCCGTCATCGCGGCGAACCCGAACACGGTCGTCGTCGTCAACGCGGGCGCACCCGTCCTGATGCCGTGGCTCGGGAAGGCCAAGGGCGTGCTCCTCGTCTGGTTCCCCGGGCAGCAGATGGGCGCGGCGCTCGCCGACGTCCTGACCGGCGCCGTCGAGCCGGGCGGCCACCTGCCGACGACGTGGCCCGCCCCCGGCGGCACCGTCCAGCCGGAGAACCTCCCGGTGGACGGCACGGTCCGCTACGACGAGGGCCTCAAGGTCGGCTACAAGGCCTACCTCGAGCGCGGGATCGAGCCGGCCGTGCCGTTCGGCCACGGTCTCGGCTACACGACCTGGAGCCTCTCGGAGCCCGAGGCGGTGGCCGACGCCGTCAGCGTAACGGTCACGAACACCGGCGACCGCGCCGGTGCACACGTCGTCCAGGCGTACGTCTCCCGGCCGGACTCCGCCGTCGAACGCCCGGCCGCGTGGCTTGCGGGGTTCGCCAAGGTGAGGCTCGGCCCGGGCGAGGCGCGGCGAGTCGAGATCCCGATCCCACCCCGGGCGTTCGAGCACTGGGACGCGGAAGCCCACGCGTGGGCCGTCGAGCCGGGCGAGTTCCTCGTCGAGATCGGCCCGTCGGTCGCCGAGCGTTCCCGGGCAGGCGTCGTCTCCCGCTAGGACCTTCTCCCGGCGGGGTTCGCCCTCGAAAGTCGTGGTCTCGGATTACTCTGGGTCCGGATGCCACCTCTGGCCTGAGGAGGCCACGACCGCCGGGAGCCACGCATGAGCGCAGATGCCTCGCCGCAGCCTGTTCCCCAGTCCGCGCTCGCGGAGCCCGTCCGGCGTGTCGGTCCGCTCTGGATCACGGGCCTCGTCCTCGTCAACGTCGGCATCAACACCGCATTCTTCGGCCCCATCCAGGTGCTTCTCGGCCTTCAGGCCCTGGCGTTCGACCCAAGCCAGAAGGAAGCCATCCTCGCGCTCGTCACCGGGGCGGGTGCCGCCGTCGCGCTCGTGGCGAATCCGCTCTTCGGTGCGTTCTCGGACCGGACCTGGAGCCGGTTCGGCCGCCGTCGTCCCTGGGTCCTCATCGGTGCGGTACTCGGCACGATCGCTCTCGTGGCCCTCGCCGGAGCGCCGAATGTGGCCGTCGCGACCGCGCTGTGGTGCCTCGTGCAGGCGGGATGCAACGGCGCGTACGCCGCGATCACCGCAGCCATCCCGGACAGGGCGCCCGTCGAGCAGCGGGGGATCGTCGGCGGGCTCGCCGCCATGGGCCAGACAGCGGGAATCCTCCTCGGGGCCGTGATCGCCGCCGTCGTCGCCGGCAGCTTTGCCCTCGGCTACGTGATCTGCGCGGTCGCCCTCCTGGCGGGCGTCATGCTATATCTCACGACGGCGGCTGACGATCCCCTTCCGCGGGCGGCCGTTCCCCCCTTCTCGTTCCGAGGCTTCTTCGCCTCCTTCTGGGTCAGCCCCGCGCGGTACCCGGACTTCGGCTGGGCGTGGATCACGCGCCTCCTCGTGAACATCGGCAACCACATGGTGACGCTGTACCTGCTCTTCTTCCTCGGCGACGCCGTGCGGCTCAAGCAGACGGTAGGCATCGACCCCGCGACGGGCGTGCTCATCCTGACGGGCCTCTACGCCGTGTTCGTGATCGTCACGAGCGTCATCGGGGGAAGCTCTCCGATCGTCTGGGTCGGCGCAAGCCGCTCGTCATCGGCTCGTCGATCATCATCGCGATCGCGTCCCTCACCATTGGGTTCTTCCCCGTCTGGCCCGGAGCAATTGTGGGCGCGTGCGTGCTCGGCATCGGGTTCGGCACGTATCTCGCGGTCGACTTTGCGCTCATCACCCAGGTCCTTCCGAAAGCAAGCGACCGTGGAAAGGACCTCGGCGTCATCAACATCGCCAATTCGCTCCCGCAGGTCGTCGCGCCGCTCATCGCCTACCCCTTCGTTGCCTACTGGGGCGGATACGTCTCGCTCTACGTGGCCGCGGCCGTGATCGGTCTGCTGGGTGCCGTCTTTGTGACTCGGATCCGGTCGGTGGACTGACCCCTGCACGGAGGGCTGCGCTCGAAGCTGCACCGAGGGAAGGGACCCCGCCTACGGGTCCCTCAAGGGCGGGCGCTATAGTTGGGGAGTCCCATTGCGCCATGAGCCAGGGCGCAGCCATGGGTACGGACCGTTGCCGGACGACCGCCGGAAAGAGGTTTCTGCGAGTGCTCGAACTGCCCAAGGACCTGGTGTCGATGGAGGCTCCACCGACCACACCTCGCCTTGCCGAGCGCTACCGCAGACTGCTGGATGCCGCCGGGGAGTTCGCCCGGCTCGAATACCCCGAGGTCGAGGTCTCGGCCGTTGCGACCCGCGCCGGCGTGTCGCTCAGCACGGCCTACCGCTACTTCCCGTCGAGCGCCCATCTCCTGCTCGCGCTGCACCGCCGGCAGCTCCTCGAACTCCGGGAACGCGTCGAGAGCCGCGCCCGCAACGCCCGGGGCCGTGGGGTCGAGGAACGCTCGCGGCAGCTCGCCGGGGCCGCGATCGAGCTCCTGCAGATGCGGCTCTCGCAGCCGGCAGTCAACAGCTGCCTTGACGAACTCGTCGTTCCGACGGATCACGAGCTCGCCCGGATGATCGGCGAGGTCGACGAGCTCTCGTGGTCCGTCCTGGGACGGCTCGGGGGTGGGGCGGCGCGGGGCAGGAGCATCGTCCTCATGGTGTCCGGACTCGTCTCGGCGATCCGGACGGGGCGGCTTCTGCCGTACGAGGCGGAGCAGCAGCTCAAGGAAGCGTGTGCGCTCCTCGAGCCCCGGCCGTCCGCGGCGCGGCTCGCCTGACCGTCCCGCCCTGGCGGGACGGCGCTCGCAACTTCCGCTCTGCGGAAATCTTTGGGGAAACATTCGAACGTCCCCCTATGATGGAGACACCTCCTTCCCCGAGGACGGTTCTGCGGACATCCCCGCTATGCCGAGCCTCCCGGAAGCGCCTCATCCGGCGCATCACCCCCGGGACCTTTCACCTGCCACTCCCTGACGCGGTGGTGCGCCCTGCCCGACGAAGTACAGGACGCCTCCGCGCCACGTGAGCGGCGCCGTCGGCCATCCGGTCGGCGAACGATCCAGGAGACAGCGCTGTGCCTATTTCGTCCACGTCAGCCACCCAAACCCCCACCACCCGAACCCCCGCTGCCATCCCGGCAGGCCCGATCACGGACGAGGAGATCTTCGCAGCGCATGAGCGCGGGAAGCTCTCGGTCGCCGTCGAGCGTCCGCTCGCGAGCAAGCGGGACCTCTCCATCGCCTATACACCTGGCGTCGCTCAGGTGAGCCGCGCGATCGCCGCCGACCCGGCGGTGGCCCGGACGCACACGTGGGCGTCGCGGCTCGTGGCCGTCGTCTCGGACGGGACGGCGGTGCTGGGCCTGGGGGACATCGGCCCGGCCGCGTCGCTGCCCGTCATGGAGGGCAAGAGCGCCCTGTTCAAGACCTTCGGCGGCCTCGACTCGATCCCGATCGTGCTCAGCACGACCGACGTGGACGAGATCATCGAGACCCTCGTGCGCATCTCCCCGTCCTTCGGGGCGGTGAACCTCGAGGACATCTCGGCGCCGCGCTGCTTCGAGCTCGAGCGGCGCCTGATCGAGGCGCTGGACATGCCCGTCATGCACGACGACCAGCACGGCACCGCCGTCGTCGCCCTCGCGGCCCTGACGAACGCGGTCAAGGTCGTGGGCAAGGACCTCGCGTCCCTGCGCGTCGTGATCGCCGGGGCCGGGGCGGCGGGCATCGCCGTGGCCGAGATCCTGCTCACTGCCGGCGTCACCGACGTCGTCCTCCTGGATTCGAAGGGCGCCCTGCACACCGGCCGCGAGCTGACGGGCATGAAGGCCGAGTTCGCCGCCCGGACGAATCCGCGCGGGGTCGCGGGCGGCACGGCCGAGGCCCTCGTCGGGGCGGACGTGTTCATCGGCGTCTCGTCCTCGACGGTGCCCGAGGAGCACCTCGCGGCGATGGCCGACGGCGCGATCGTCTTCGCGCTGTCCAACCCGGACCCCGAGGTCGCCCCCGAGGTCGCCGCGCGGCACGCCGCCGTCGTTGCCACCGGGCGCAGCGACTTCCCGAATCAGATCAACAACGTCCTCGCGTTCCCCGGCATCTTCCGCGGCGCCCTCGACGCAGGCGCCCGCCGGATCACCCCCGCAATGAAGCTCGCCGCGGCCTCGGCGATCGCCGGTCTCGCCGAGGACAAGCTCTCCGCCGACTACATCATCCCGAGCCCGCTCGACCCGCGAGTCGCCCCGGCCGTCACCGCCGCGGTGGCCGCCGCCG